>JBAVWB010000211.1:0-3615 GCA_049697615.1 Thiobacillus sp.
TATCACTTCGCGCTGGAAAAAATGGGGCTCGACGCTGCCGACTGCCTGGCCTTCGAGGATTCTGAAAACGGCCTGCGCGCAAGCCTCGGCGCCGGCCTGAAAACGCTGGTGACGGTGAACGACTACACGCTGGACCACGATTTCACCGGTGCCGCAGTCGTGCTGTCCGACCTGGGCGATCCCGGCGCACCCAACCGTGGGCTGGCCGGCCCCGATCTCGGCCAGCCGTTCGTCGACGTCGCTTACCTCAGAACGCTGCACACCCACTGAATTTATCCGCGAAGGGCGCGAAGAAACGCGAAGGGGAAACAGGTTTTCTTCGCGAGCCTTCGCGTCCTTCGCGGATAAAAACCCATTCAGGGATTGTGCATCAGCGCGGCTTCGAGCGTGTTTTCCAGCAGGGTCGCCACCGTCATCGGCCCCACCCCACCCGGCACCGGGGTAATCCAGCTGGCACGTTCGACCGCGGTCTCGAAATCGACGTCGCCGACCAGCTTGCCGTCCGGCAGGCGGTTGATGCCGACGTCGATCACGATCGCGCCTTCGCGTATCCAGTCGCCCGGAATCATGCGCGGCTTGCCCACGCCCACCACCAGGATTTCGGCGGATCTCACGAAGCTTTCCAGATCGCGCGTGGCACTGTGGCATACGGTGATGGTGCAGCCGGCCAGCAGCAGTTCCAGGCTCATCGGCCGGCCGACGATGTTGGACGCGCCCACCATCACCGCATTCTTGCCGCGCAGTTCCTCGTTGGTCGCACGCAACAGCGTCATGATGCCGCGCGGCGTGGAAGGCCGCAGGGTCGGCATCTTCACTGCCAGGCGGCCGATGTTGTAGGGGTGGAAGCCGTCGACATCCTTGTCCGGACGGATGCGCTCGATCACCGTTTCCGCGTCGATGTGCACCGGCAATGGCAGCTGCACCAGGATGCCGTCGATGGCCGTGTCGGCGTTGAGCGTGTCGATCAGGGCCAGGAGTTCGTCCTGGGTGGTGGTGGTCGGCAGGTCGTGCGCGATGCTGGTCACGCCGGCGCGCTCGCAGGCGCGCTTCTTGTTGCGCACATACACCGCCGAGGCAGGATCGCCACCGACCAGGATCACCGCCAGGCCGGGGCGACGCTTGCCCTGCACCTCGCGCTCGGCCACCTTGTCGTGGACCACTGCGAGGATGGTGTCGGCCATGGCCTTTCCGTCGAGAATTCGTGCGCTCATCAAAACAACCCTGAAGCAAAAGCGTGATTTTCCCGGAACCCCCCACCTTACTCAAGCGAAAATTGACCCGGCCAATACGGCCATGTATAGTCTCGCTTCTCCGAAATGCGGCTGGTATGCATGGATAGGATTTCGGGGTGTAGCGCAGCCCGGTAGCGCGCCTGCTTTGGGAGCAGGATGTCAGGAGTTCGAATCCCCTCACCCCGACCACCCCACAAGCCCGATAAGTGTCTCTGCCCGTAGCTCAACTGGATAGAGCACCAGCCTTCTAAGCTGGGGGTTACAGGTTCGATTCCTGTCGGGCAGGCCAAGTTTTTTCGTTGTCAGCGTTGCTGGCGACACCAATGGTGGACGTAGCTCAGTTGGTAGAGTCCAGGATTGTGATTCCTGTTGTCGTGGGTTCGAGCCCCATCGTCCACCCCACCCATTAACGAACAAAGCCCGCGCAAGCGGGCTTTTTCGTTTCAGCCCTAGAGCTTCAGCGCCCCGATATGCGCGACGGCTCCCGGGTCGTCGCGCCACAGCGCGGGATCGGCGTCGACGTACAGCTCGATCATGATTCCGTCCGGGTCGTGGCAATACAGCGACTGGCTGACGCGATGGTCGGACTGCCCGTCGAGTTCGACGCCATGCGCGGCGAGATGGTCGCGGCAGGCGCGCAGTTCATCCAGTGAATCGCCGACCTTGAATGCCAGATGATAGAGGCCGACCTGATTGTCTGCGGACGGCGCCGCCTGTGCGCCGATTTCCAGCAGCGCGAGGTCGTGGTGATTCTCGCCGCACGAAAAGAACACCATGCGGCCGCCGTGGCGCGCGACTTCGGTGAGGCCCAGCACGTCGCGGTAGAACGGCACCGACGCCGTCAGACTGCGCACTTTCAATACGGCATGGCCCAGCTTGAGTGCATGCATCACGTCTCCTTCATTCGCGAATGTCACCGTCGACATACAGCCAGCGCCCGTCCATCTTCTCGAAGCGGCTGGTTTCGTGCAGCCTGAACGCGCGGCCGTTGAGCTTGTAGCGGGCGACGAATTCCACCGTCGCATGGGTCGCGTCCAGCAGCGCGTGCGCCTTCACCGTCAAACCCAGCCAGTGCGGACGCGGCGTGGCGTCGAGTTCCAGCGCTGCGGGACGCGTCGATGGGTGCCAGGTCGCCAGCAGATAATCCTCCCGTCCAAGCACAAAGGCGCTGTAGCGCGAGCGCATCAGGCTTTCGGCATCCGGCGCAAGCTGTCCTCCATGGTAGCGGCCGCAGCAGTCCGCCAAGGCGCGTCCCGATCCGCACGGACAGCTCGCACCGCTCATGGCTTTTTCACCGTGCAACGACGTAGTTTGGGTTTGATGTGCGGCCACACCGCGTCGAGCATTTTCGGCTGGGCCTTTTCGTTCGGGTGGATGCCGTCGGCCTGCATCATGCCGTCCTTGACGCCCACGCCGCAGACAAAACACGGCACGCGAATGATTTTCTCCTCGCGCGCCACGTCGACGTACAGCTTCGCCACCACATCGGCATACGGCTTGCCGTAATTGGGCAGCACCGGGGCCTCCAGCAGCGCCACCCAGGCACCCGCCGCCTTGGCCTGGCGGATCATGGTGACCAGGTTCTGTTTGATCACTGCCGGCGGCGTGCCGCGCAGCGCATCGTTGCCGCCGAGCTCGATCAGCACGCCCTGCGGCCGGTGCCGGTCGAGCGCCGGCTTCAGGCGCAGCAGGCCGTTCTGCGTGGTGTCGCCGGTGATGCTGGCGTTGATCGCGCGCCACTGCGGCGCGGTTTTCTTCAGGCGCGCGTCGAGCAGTTCCACCCAGCCCAGCCCTGGCGCGAGGCCATAGCCGGAACTCAGGCTGTCGCCGACAATCAACACAGAGCACGTACTGGCCAGCGCCCAACCCGGCAGCCACAACACCCACAGCAACCACAAGCGATAATTCATTCATCAACCCTGATCTAATCCCACTCCAATGACGCCTCCCGACAGTGCCCAGTTCCCCAACGCCGTGGTCGCCGCTCGCGCCCTGTCCCAGCAGGTACCGACTGCCGACGGCATGCTCGCCATCCTGAGCGAAGTCGAGCTTGCCGTCCAGGCGGGGGAAACGCTCGCCGTCACCGGGGCCTCGGGTTCCGGCAAGTCCACCCTGCTCGGCCTGCTGGCGGGCCTCGACCAGCCCACCTCGGGCGAAATCGTGCTGCTCGGCCAGCGCCTCAACGATCTCGACGAGGACGCCCGCGCGCGGCTGCGCGCCGGCCGCATCGGTTTCGTGTTCCAGTCGTTCCAGTTGCTGCCCGCGCTCACCGCGCTGGAAAACATCCTGCTGCCGCTGGAACTCGCCGGCCGCGCCGATGCCCGCGAGCGCGCCACGCACTGGCTCGACCGCGTCGGCCTCGCCGCGCGCGCCGGCCACACGC
>JBAVWB010000212.1:0-1849 GCA_049697615.1 Thiobacillus sp.
CATCCGCACCGGCGCGACCTGTACGAGATTGCCGTACTGCGCGAGGAAACGGGACGCGGCGGGTCGGCTGCCATCCATGCCACGTGGCGGATCGGGGCCCGACTCGCCATCGATCATCCGGCCAACCCGTTCCCCCTCCATGATGACGACCGCCCTGCCGTGCTGATAGCCGGCGGCATTGGCATCACGCCGATCAAGGCCATGGCCCAGGAACTCAAGGCCCGTGGCAACCCCTTTGAACTGCACTACAGCGGCAGGACCGCCGCCGACATGGCCTATCGGGACCGGCTGGCCATCGAGTTTCCCGGGCAACTGCACCTGTATTTCACGCGCGCCCCGGGCGGAGGCCGCATTGATTTGCATTCGATCATGCGCTCTGCCGCCGATGACGCCCTGTTCTACGTCTGCGGACCCAGCCGCTTGATCGAGGCCGCCAGCACTGCAGCACGCGAGCTTGCGATCCCGGCCGGGCGTGTGCAGTACGAGAGTTTCGAATGAAACTGACAACGCAGGACAGAAACAACAAGGGCCGCAAATGCGGCCTTGTTGTTGGTGCTTTCGGTGAGTTAATTCTTCGCCGTCCGCCGCCAACCCTTATTTCTTTGCCGTGCGCCGCAGGCGGTTCAACAACCGCCGCGCCAGTTCGCCGAACAGCTCGGTCTGCGTCGGGTGCGGGAAGATTGCCTTCGCCACCTGTGTCAGCGTCATCTCGCCGGCCACCATCATCACGCCGGTGCCGATCAGGGTGTCGGTGTGGTCGGCAAGCCGGTTTCAGACAACGCGGCGAGAGGGAGGCAGAACCTCACCCGCGATGGCATCAGCCGCCCGTGCGGCGAGCGCATGAATGGTCAGCGAGGGCGACTCGCCTCCACCGCTCGACGGAAAAACACTGGCATCCGTGATGTACAGGTTGGGGTGATCATGGCTGCGGCAGGTCGCATCGACGACCGACGCAAGCGAGGCGCTCCCCATGCGGCAGGTCCCGAAGACATGGGTCGCCGAGAGGTGGTCCCAGGCGCCGAATTCCTCGACCAGTTCAATCGCCCCGGCTTCTTTCAGCAAGCGCCGGCACTGGCTTGCCATGAACTTCAGCCGTTCGATTTCCGGGCGGCCCAGGTGCGAATGCAGGCGCGGCAGTGGAATGCCGAGCCGGTCTTTCTGCTGCGGATCGAGATCGACGAAGGTGTGCTCGTTGGGCAGAAATTCGCCGATGGCGCCAACCGACAGGGCGCTGCCAAAGTGGGCCCTGACACCCTCCTTGAGCTGTTTGCCAAACCCGCCGACAACCCGCGTAGCGTAGGCGATCGGCCCGGTGAAGCCGATCTCCTGAACACTGGAATTGAAGCGGCAGCCGCCGGCCAGGCCTGGAATGGCGTCCGGCGCGTTGAAGTCCCAGCAGATGGCGTCGGCCTGCAGTCCCACATGGCTTTGGGTGAGTCCAGGGACAAGCCCGGTGCTGTTCCAGGAAAGCGTTTCCATGAAATTTCGCCCCACCTGCCCGGAGCCGTTGGCCAGCCCGCTGGAATGGCGCCGGCTGCGATTGGCCAGCAGCAATCGCGGGGTCTGCACCGCCCCGGCTGCGAGGACGAGGATGGGGGTTTCGATTCGACGGAGGGTCTTTCCCTCTAGATATTCGACCGTGTCGATGCGACCGTTGGCAGCCGCTCGGATGCGCACGACGGGACTGGCCGGCTTGAGTGTCAGGCGGCCGCTGGCCAGGGCCTTGCGGATGAAGGTGACATCGGCTGAGCCTTTGTCGCCGAGCGGGCAGCCCCGATTGCAGTTGCCGCAGTAATTGCAGGTCGGGCGGCCGTCATAGGGCACCGAGAGCGCGGCGCGCGAGTTGGGT
>JBAVWB010000213.1:0-33449 GCA_049697615.1 Thiobacillus sp.
GTGGCGGGGGCGCAGGCGGGATGGGCGGCAGTGCCAGCAGCAGCACCCTGGCCTCGGCCACCTCGGGCAACGGCGGCGTGGGCGGCAACGGCGGAGACTCGCATGGCGGCAACGCCGGGGTGTTCGATGCCTCCAACTCCATCAGCGGCAGCCTGTCGAATGGCGCGGGGATCATCACCGTCAGCCAGAACAGCGGGATGAATTCGCTGATTCAGCAGGGCGTCACCGTGCAGGCCAACCTGACGGTTCAGTAAGAACCGGGTTGCACCCCTCCGGCGCCGCGTGGACGCCGGAGGGGATCTGTGGAGCGTGGATCATGAAGCGTCAAAACATTCTTTTCATCGTGTTCTTATGGATGGGTGGTGCATCGGCATGGGACGATCCGGCCGCAACGCCGCAGGTTGCCGACGCGGGCGAGTTCATGCTCGCCCCGGTTGCGATGGCGGACGAGCAACTGGATCAACTGCGCGGCCGGCAAACGGTTTTCAATACCAACGATGTGGACGGCCAGTTGTACAACAACGAGGCTGTCTCCAATGTCACCGGTAGCAATTTCGTTACCGACGGCTCATTCGCCGGCATGACGGGCTTTTCGACTGTCATCCAGAATTCCGGCAACAACGTTCTGATCCAGAACGCCACTGTTCTGAATCTGCAATTTCAGTAGGTGGCCGGGAGGATGAACATGCCCGGCACCCTGCTTGTGATTACCCTGGCATCCGTTTTTCTCACGGCCAAGGCCGGGGATGTGATGGTTCCCGACGTCGGCGGCGGATTGTTGAACGTGAAAGTCGTCAGCATGAAGGAGCGCCGCTTTGCGACGACCATCCGCCAGCAGCATGACTACAGCTGCGGCTCGGCGGCACTGGCCACCTTGCTGACCCACCACTACAGGCACCCGGTCAGCGAAGAAACCGTCTTCAAGTCCATGTGGGAAAAAGGCGACCAGACCAAGATCAGCCGCGAAGGCTTTTCACTGCTCGACATCAAGCGGTATCTGGAGGGCACCGGCTATTCGGCAGACGGTTACGAGGCGCCGCTGGAGCGGCTGGCCTCGGTGGGAATCCCTGCCATCGTGTTGATCCGCGACAACGGCTACAACCATTTCGTGGTCGTGCGGGGAATTCAGGACGGCAAAGTGGCCGTCGCCGACCCCTCCGTGGGGGCGCGTGTCATTCCGCAGAAGCAGTTCGAAAAGATGCGGCTCAACCGCATCCTTTTCGTCATCAACGGGCGCAAGGAACAGGTCGCCTTCAACCGCGCCGCGGACTGGAAAATACGGGAAAAGGCTCCCATCGGGGTCGCACTCGGCGCGGACAGCCTGGCCAGTTCCATCCTGTTGCGCCGTTCGCCCAGTGATTACTGAGGCGTCTGGAGGTTAATCATGCTCATTTCATCCCAAATCAGGACTGCGTTGGCCAGCGCCTTGCTGGCCATCCTGATGCCTGTGCAGGGCGTGTCGGGCGCCGTCACGGAATCCTCGGGTTTCGAGGGATATCCCGTCGTCGGCAACCAGGAACTGGATGCGTTGCGCGGCGGCTTCGAACTGAACATCGGCGGGCAGTTGCTTTCCCTGGCATTCAGCCTGGAGCGCGTCAGCTATCTGAACGGCGAGTTGTTGACGAGCACCCGCATCGTGGTGCCGGACATCGCAGCGGCAATCCTGTCGCCGCAGACTGTCTCGGTCTCGACGCACTTTGCCCCGCCGGCGTCGGGCGAGGCGGCCGGCAATCCGGCCAGCCCGCCGCCGCAGATTGCCAGCGTCAGCGTGCCTGGCCAGGATGCCGGCAGCTACGTCACGCTGATCCAGAATGGCGCGGGCAACAATGTGGCTTTGCCCGCCCAGGTGAATCAGCAGGTCAATCAGGCACTCGAGTTCGCGCAGGCGCAGGTTTTGCAGGCCTACAACCACGCCACGGTCATTCAGAACAGCCTGGATAACCAGGTCATCCAGAACATGACCACACTCAATGTCACGCTGACCAACGCGGCGCTGGCGCGGGCCATCGAACTGAACGCCGGTCTGGCGCAGTTGTTGAATGCACCGGTTGTGCTGCCCCGATAATGGATCGGGACAGCCGTCCAAGGGGCTGGCGAAGCAGGGCTTGCCCCCCGGGACCGGCTATGAGGCCGCGGACTTAGAACGTGTAGGGCAGCCGCAGGGTGAACTGGGTGTCGGGCGTGTCATCTGTCAGCCCCGCCCCGATTGACAGACTCAAGGTCGCTTTCTTGTTCAGACGGTAGGAGTAGCCGAGCAGCAGGCTGGCCGTCTGCAGGCTGGTGGTGCCTTGGGTTACGCTGCCATCCGTTTTGGTTTTACCGATCCAGGTGTGCTCGTAGCCGATGCTGAATGAGCTGCGTTCGTTCAGCCCCAGCCCCATGCCGAAGTTGATGCCCCCCGCGTCGCCCGGGTCGACTTCTCCGACATAACTGCCCGTAATCCCTTTAAGCGATTTATTGACGTCGCGCTTGATATTCCACTGGTAGTTGATTCCGCCGAAAAACACGGCGGGATCGGTGGGGTAAATCATGGTCAGGCTCGGTTGAATCGTGTAGAAGCCCGACCCCGTGGGCAGCGAAGTCTGCAGGGTCGGCAGTCCCGGGGCTGCCGCCAGGTAGTCGACTTCAAAGGGGTCGGTGCCGGTGCGCGTCTTGAGGCGCATGCCGCCGACAAAATACGGGCTGTCGGGCTTCGGTACATTGATCTGGTAGCGGGCAGCCAGTTCGATGTCGCCTACCCCGGAGCCATTGGCGTTGAATACCTGAGATGCACTCGAGGGCGCCAGGTTGATGGGGCGGCTGACGGTGTCGTCGTTGCGGTAAACGTATGGAAGCTTGCCTTCGATTTCCAGCCGGTTGGTCAGGCCATAGCGCGCCGTCAGGCCGGCCACGGCGGTGGTGCGGTGCACCGAGCGCACATCGATCAGGCCGATGACCAGTGCGGGAATGATGGTGTAGCCGACGATGGACACCCGGTCCGATGAGGAATAGGAATACTGAAACGAGGGTTCCAGGGTGAGGCGGCCGCGCGGCGAGAGCACGCCGGGCGCCTCGAACAGGGGCGCGATTTCCGGCGGGCGGGTGTCTTCCCGGACCGGCGCTTGGCCGACCGGACGGTCGGCGCTGGGCGCGTCAACCTGGGCCCCGCTGGGCGCAGACTGCGCCACTCTAATCGACTGGGCCGGTTCGGCCGGTGCGATCCCCAACTGTTTTTGCAGGGCCTCCAGCTGGCGGCGCGATTCGTCAATCTGACGCTGCTGTTCGGCCAGCTTGAGCGCCTGCGCCGTGACCTGCTGGCGCAACAGGGTCAGGTCAGACTGGGGCGCGGCGGCATCGGTCCCTGATTGCCGCACTTCTTCGGCGTGGGGGGTTTGCGCACCTGTACTTAAGGCCAGCACCAGACTGGCGCGAACCCAGCTTCCCATTTTCGACATTTTCATGACCCCCCTAAGAAATTTAGATTCAACACCCCGAGCCAGACAGGTCTTGATGGCCATCAACTCAATGGGGCGCACTGGCAATCTGAAAAACGTATGGAAATTTTATGTGGAGGCGGGCTCACATAACGTTTACACAATCGATCGGGCAGGCTAAAGCCTGCCCGATGTGTCTTTTTTTCCACAGTGTCCAGGTGCGCAAGGCATTTCAGGCAACGCCCCCCCTTCCTGGATTGCCTTGCCCTTGTAGGGACCGGGCAGTTCGTGGCGCTCCAGCAGGCGGTAGAGGGTGGCACGCGAGACGCCCAGTTCCCTGGCCGCCTCGGAAACATTGTGCTGGCAGCGGCGCAATGCCGAGCGGATGGCTTCGATTTCGGCCTTGGCGCGCACGTCATCGAGGGTGAGGCGTCCCGTGCTGGATGCACGTCGCTCCATCCCAAGGTCGTCCGGGGTGAGATAGGGGTGTTCAGCCATGACCACGCCCTGACGGATACGGTTGATCAGTTCCCGCACATTGCCGGGCCAGTAATACTGGTTTATGGCGCGCAAGGCTTGCCGGCTGAAGCCCTTGACCTTGCCGCCGGATTCCCGGGAGAACTGGTCCAGCAAAGCCTGCGCCAGCAGTTCCAAATCGCCCTGCCGATCGCGCAGGGGCGGGGCCTCGAGATGGATGACATTGAGCCGGTAATACAGGTCTTCCCTGAAACGGCCCTGGACCACGGCTTCCTGCAGGTCGATATGGGACGCGGCGATCACCCGGATGTCCAGCTGGATCGGACGCGCCGATCCCAGCCGCTCGATCACCCTGTCCTGCAGTACGCGCAGCAGGGTGGCCTGCAGGTCGAGTGGCAGATCGGCGATTTCATCCAGGAACAGGGTGCCGCCCTGTGCGGCTTCCATGCGCCCGATTTTGCGCTGGTGCGCACCGGTGAACGCGCCCTTTTCGTGGCCGAACAGTTCGCTCTGAATGAGATGGGTGGGCAGGGCGCCGCAGTTGATCGCCACAAAGGCATTTTGGCTGCGGTCGGACATGTCGTGGATGGCGTGGGCGGCCAGTTCCTTGCCGGTGCCGCTTTCGCCGCCGATCAACACCGGCGCATCCGTCTTGCTGGCTTTGCGCAGCGCCTGACAAAAAGTCAGCATCGCCGGGCTGCTTCCCACGATGCCGTATTGTTCCAGCGTATCGGGGCGGGACGGCGATAGCTGCAGCAACTGTCCCTTGCCCCAGGCGTGCCCGAGGGAGACGGCCAGCCTGTCGAAATCGACCGGCAGGGTATGGAAATCGTATGCGCCTGCCAGGAAATTGCGGTGCTGCGGAGTGGGGCGCCAAAACGAATGGTCCATCAGCGCAATCCATTGCAGGGATTGCTTTTGTCCCACCACATCAAACAGCTTGTTGTTGCCTGCACGCTGTAATTGCAGCAGCCCGGCATGAAAGTCCTGCTGTTCGAACAGGGTGGCCAATTCATCCGCATCGGATGCGCGGTGCAATTTCCAGCCTCTTCCCTGCAAGTGCCCAAGGAGCGTGCTGTGCAGCCCATCATCCACCAGCGCCACGACGTCCCGGTCAACGGAAGTCATCAATGTTTCCTTTCAGAGCGACAAGGCACGCGTGGGATTGTTTTTATATCGGCTTTCACTCCCGGCGCCCGGTGGGGCAGCCGCTATAGGTTTGGATCGAACGTGCAGAAATTCATCAAAACGACAGCAAACACTGTTTGCATCAGACCCCAGTCTAGGACATTGAAATTGGAATGCAGGCTGCCGCCTGGGCTGAATGGATGTGCCCCATTGATCGATCCAGAGAGTCCGCTCCTTTCTTTCTTCCGGCTATGCGTAATACGCATGTCCGAGGCGGGCGTCAGCGCAACCATGGCTCGTCGAGGAAGGGTTCAGTCAGGCGAAAATCAGCGCCATTGATCGGTGATCGGGATCGGACCGGCTTGTGGCCTGAAGACGCGGGCACGCAAACGTGGCTTCGCTTTTAGCTGATCCGCGGAGGGGGGCCGGCCACGATGGATTTCCACAAACCCTTCATCAAGGACTGGAAACTTGAAACAATGGCGGCACGCGCGGTGAGCGGGCAGTGAAAGGACAATCCATGGAATATCTGAAATCCCTGCAAACCCAACTCGGAGAATGGCAGGGTCTCTTCATGACCGCGCTGCACGTCGCGATCATTTTGGGCCTGACCTGGCTGGCGCTGCGGCTGTCGCGCAAGGCGCTGTCGCGGCTGCGGCTGCACATGCAGAACGATCTCGGCGACCTTGAACGGGTCAAGCGCCTGGACACGCTGGAACGCGTATTCCGTTATGTCGCCACGGTGATCATCACGCTGGTCGGCACCATGCTGGTGCTCTCCGAAGTCGGCATTTCCATCGCGCCCATCCTCGCCACGGCCGGGGTGCTGGGCATCGCCATCGGCTTCGGCGCGCAAAGCCTGGTCAAGGACTACTTCAACGGCTTCTTCCTGCTGCTGGAAAACCAGGTGCGCCAGGGCGACGTGGTGGAGGTGGCCGACAAGAGCGGCCTGGTCGAGGAGATGACGCTGCGCTACATCCGCCTGCGCGATTACGAAGGCAGCGTGCATTACGTGCCCAACGGCACCATCACGAGCGTCACCAACCGCAGCCGCGGCTTTGCCTATGCCGTGATCGATATCGGCGTCGCCTACCGCGAGGACGTCGACAAGGTCTATGCGGTGATGCGCGAGGTGGCTGCGGCGATGCGCGCCGACCCCGAACTGGGCGGGAAGATCGAGGACGATCTGGAGATCGCCGGGGTGGAACAGTGGGCCGACTCGGCCGTGGTCATCCGCTGCCGCTTCAAGGTCAAGCCGCTGGAGCAGTGGGGGGTGCGGCGCGCGTTTCTGTATCGCCTGAAGAAGGCGTTCGACGCCGCCGGCATCGAGATTCCCTATCCCCACCTCAGTGTGTATGCAGGGCAGGACAAGCAGGGATACGCCGCGCCGCTGCCGCTTCGCCTGCAGGGCGAAGCGGACTGACGCCGGCGTACTAGCGGCGGTGAACCGGCATCGCGACCGGTTCGTCGGCGTAGCGAAAGATGTTGACGTCGCGGCCGGTTTCGCGGATGTGCTCGGCCAGGCCGGCGAGGTAGCGCTGGAAGCTCGGCTCGCTGCTGAAGGCGTTCGAACGGGTGTATTCGAACATGCCCAGGGTGTGGAAGACGCGGAAGGACGACTCCCAGCGGATGACTTCCTTGCCGGCCGGATTGAACAGCACGATGCCGGGCGCGTAGTTGACGCCGAGCTGGCGCACCCAGTCGCGTACCGGCATGCGCTTGCCATCCGGCGTGGTGATGATCTCGCGCGACCACATGTCGAAGCGGACGTTGTCGAACTTCGCGAGCGATTTCCGTATGTCCGGATCGGCCAGCACGCGGCGGTGCAGCACTTCGCAATCCGGGCAGTCCTTCTGCTCGAAAAACACGGCGAGCGGCTTGGCCTGTTTGCCTTTTCGGCGCAGGTCGGCGACGTTCTTCAGGAAGAAGTCCTGCGGGATCATGTCGCCGGAGGCGTGCCTGGGCATTTCGCGCTCGCGCTCGGCGACAAAGTCGCGGAAGGCGGTTTTTTTCTCCATCCGTCCGCCGACCCAGTCGAGCGCCGCCTGCATCCGCGCCGGCGGCACGTAGCCGTTGAGACGCAGCACGGTCTCGCCGGACTCGTCGAGGAACATCAGGCTGGGCGTGAACTGGATTTTCAGCGAGGCGGCGTAGGATTTTTCCGTGTAGGGTTTGCCGTCCAGGCCCACGACGTCACGATCGCCCCACAGGTTCAGGGCGACGACGTCGAATTTTTCCCTCATGGTGGTTTCGATCTCGCGCTGCGACAGATTGCGCTCCACCAGCGTCGAGCAGTACGGGCAGCCGTTCTGGGTGAACAGCACCAGCACGCGCTTGCCTGCCTTCTGCGCCTCCTTCACGTCTTCCCGCAGGTCGAGAAAGCTGTCCTTGAACCAGGCGGGATACTCGGTCGCCTGGGCGCCGTAATAGGTGCCGGTCCGGGCAGGCGGCTGCGCAGGTTCGGCAGCCTGCAGCGAAAAAGCGGCGAGCAGGCCCGTCAAAGCAAAAAGGGAGCGAATCGTCATGGGGGTCTCCATCCGTTATCAATATCGGTTTTGCTGAAAACCATGTTAGCAGGTGAGGCATGACGCGGCACCGGCAGGGTATGAAACGACACTCCATGCAGACTGCGACCTGCGCCAGCAGTTCCGTGCCGGGCGGCGGCCTTATCCCCCGGGTGCTGCAGCCACCAGCGGCGGATTGCCGAAGCGCGCGCCGCGCCTCGGCGGCGGACAGGCTGTGCCAGTGCGGCGGATGGTCGTTTGTTTGCAAGCGACGGCTCCGTTCGGTTGGCGTGCCAGTAGAATTCCGGCACACCTCAATGACAGGGTCGTGCAATGTCCGTTCCCCTCCCCGCCGGCGGCTTCGTTTCGGCCACGCTGATCACCTGCGCTGCAGGATTAAACCTTTCCGCCGATCAGGCCGTCATATAAAAAGAATCGAACTCCCATTCCCCTGCCAGACACACGTTGATGCTGCCCGAGCGCTTCCGCCGTTTCCTTCCCGATCCGCACACCCTGCGCGAACACCGCGCGCTGCGCTGGATGGGGCCGATGCTGCATGACCGCCGCCTGTGGCATGTCAACCGGCGCGGGGTGGCCCTGGGTTTCGCCATCGGCGTTTTCTTCGGCCTGCTGATGCCGGTTGCGCAGATTTTTTTCGCGGCGGTGGCGGCGCTGCTGCTGCGCGCCAACATTCCGGCCGCGGTCGGCAGCACGCTCATTACCAACCCCATCACCTTCGCGCCGGTGTACTACGCGGCCTACCATCTTGGCGCCTGGATGCTGGGGCACGCCGATGTGGCGCTGGCCGAGGTTGATCTCGACAACGTCGCGGCCAGGACCGAGACCGGGCTGGCGTTGTGGATGGACCGCCTGGCCACGGTGGGCGCGCCGCTGGCACTGGGCTTGCTGACGCTGGCGGTGTGTCTGTCGGTGCTGATTTATTTTGCCGTTCACTGGACCTGGCGGCTGCGCATCGTGCGCGCGTGGCAGCGCCGCAAGGCGCATCGGCGCCCGCGTTGAAGCGCACGGCAGCAAGGCCGGCAAGCGCTGATTTTGCCCCCGCGTTCCTGGCCGCTGCTGGCCAAAGGCTCGAATTCGACAATACTTGTCGTTTGAAACGTGCATTTCCGGTGATCTGGAGCCGCATTACCTTCCCTGCATGAAGGACATCGTCGTCATCTGGCTTTCGCTTCTCGCCTGTCTCGCCGTGATCGGCGTGGCGGGTGTCCGGCTGTCGCGCTATGGCGACATCATTGCCGAGAAAAGCGGGCTCAGCCGCGGCTGGGTGGGGTTGATTCTGTTGGCCACGGTGACGTCGCTTCCTGAACTGGTCACCGGCCTGTCTGCGGTGACGGTCGCCAACGTGCCGGATATCGCGGTGGGCGACATCATGGGAAGCTGCGTTTTCAACCTGCTCATTATCGTGCTGCTGGATTTTCTCTACCGCAAGGAATCCGTCTACACGCGTGCGCGTCAGGGCAACGTGCTGTCTGCCGGCTATGGCATCGCCCTGATCGGTTTCGCCGGTTTCAACCTGCTGCTGTATCGCGCAGGGGCGTTTCCTTCCATCGGCCATGTCGGACTCTACACGCCTGTCATTCTGCTGCTGTATGGGCTGGCCATGCGTTCGCTCTACCGTTACGAGCAGGCGCAGGTCAGTGAGTATGTGGAAGATCGCGTCGAGCTTTATCCCGGCGCCCGCCTGAAACAGGCGGTGCAGGGCTACGCCATGGCCGCAGTTGCAGTGGTGGCGGCCGGCATCTGGCTGCCCTTTATCGCCAGGGATCTGGCAGAGGCGATGGCCTGGGAGCAAAGCTTCGTGGGCACGCTGTTTGTCGCTGCAATCACCTCCGCCCCCGAGGTCGTGGTGACGGTGGCCGCCCTGCGCATGGGCGCGGTCGATCTTGCGATCGGCAACCTGTTCGGCAGCAACCTGTTCAATATCGCCATTCTCGCGATCGACGATCTGGCGTATCTGCCCGGCCCGCTGCTGGCCGATGTCTCGCTCACCCACGCGACCTCGGCCTTTTCCGCCATGATGATGAGCGGCCTGGCGGTGGTCGGCCTGGTACTGCGGCCGCCCTCGCGCGTCTTCCGCACGGTCAGCTGGATCAGCCTGCTGCTGCTCGTCATCTACCTGCTGAACGCCCTGTTCCTCTACCTCTATGGCCACTGACAAAAACGGACAGCACTGGCATTGCCTCGACAGCGCGGCAACTGCCGCGCATCTCGACAGTGACCTGAACGCCGGGCTCTCCATGCAGGCTGCCGCATTGCGTCTGGACCAGGCCGGGCCCAACGTGCTGAAGGAGGCGGCCCGGCGTCATCCGCTTGCCATGCTGGCCTCGCAGTTCACCGACTTCATGATTCTTGTGCTGATCGCAGCTGCCATCATCGCCGGATTCATCGGCGAGCCGCAGGACACCATCGCCATCGTGGTTATTGTGTTTCTCAACGGCATCCTGGGCTTCGTCCAGGAATACCGTGCCGAGCGTGCGATGGCTGCACTGAAGCAGATGGCCAGTCCGCAGGCCCGGGTAGTTCGCGACGGGCAGTCCGTCCTGATCGACGCGACGGAGCTGGTGCCGGGGGATGTGGTGGAACTGGAAGCCGGCAACATTCTGCCGGCCGACCTGCGCCTGACCGAATTGGCCTCGCTCAAGGTTGACGAGTCGGCGCTCACGGGTGAATCGCAGCCGGTCGACAAGCAGCTTGCGATGCTGAAGGAAACCGACCTGCCGCTCGGCGATCGCCTCAACCTGGCCTACAAGGGAACCGTCGTGACCTACGGCCGCGCGCGCGGCCTGGTGGTGGCCACCGGCATGCAGACCGAGCTGGGGAAGATCGCCGCGCTGCTGTCTGGAGAGTCGGGCAAGACGCCGCTGCAGAAACGCCTGGCGCGCTTCGGACAGCATCTGGCGCTGGTGGTGCTGGCGATCTGCGCGATCATTTTCGTCGCCGGCTGGCTGCGCGGCGAGCCGCCGCTGCTGATGCTGCTCACCGCGGTGAGCCTCGCGGTCGCCGCCATCCCCGAGGCGCTGCCCGCCGTGGTCACCATCTCGCTCGCGCTGGGGGCGGCGCGCCTGGCCAGGCAGAACGCGCTGATCCGCCGGCTGCCCGCAGTGGAGACGCTCGGCTCGGTCACCTATATCTGTTCCGACAAGACCGGCACGCTGACGCTGAACCAGATGCAGGTCGACTGCGTGCTGGCCGCGGGCGAAACCCGGCCGGACATTCCGGCCGGGGCGGATTCGCCCTGGCGCGAACTGGGGCTTGCCATGGCGCTGTGCAACGACGCCGTGGCCGGTGCCGACGGAAAGCTGAGCGGCGATCCCACCGAGACTGCGCTGCTCGAAGCCGCGCAGGCGGCCGGATTCAGCAAGCCCGGATTGCAGGAAACCCTGCCGCGCCTGGCCGAGCTTCCCTTCGATTCCGAACGTGCGCGCATGAGCACGCTGCACCGTGAAGGCGAGGGCGTGCTGATGTGGGTGAAGGGCGCGCCCGAGGGCGTGTTGTCGCTGTGTGTCGATCAGCTTGCCGCCGAAGGCATCGTGGCCATCGACCCGGCTGCGCTGCAGGACGAAGCCGAGAAACTGGCCACGCAGGGCCTGCGCGTGCTGGCCTTCGCGCTGAAGCGGCTGCCGCACATTCCGGCCACGCTCGATACCGCCGCGCTGGAGGCCGGGCTGACCTTCATCGGGTTGGCCGGGCTGATCGATCCGCCGCGCCCCGAGGCGGCCGAAGCGGTCGCGGCCTGCAAGGCCGCCGGCATCGTCCCTGTGATGATCACCGGCGACCACCCCGCCACCGCGCGGGCCATCGCGGCGCGTCTCGGCATCGTCGAGGACGGCGGCCGCGTGCTCACCGGCAGCGAGTTGGCGCGGCTGTCGCTGGAAGACTTCGAGCGCGAGGTGGAGTCGGTGCGGGTCTACGCCCGCATCAACCCGGAACAGAAGATCAAGATCGTGCAGGCGCTGCAGGACAAGGGCGAATTCGTCGCCATGACGGGCGACGGCGTGAACGACGCGCCGGCGCTGAAAATGGCCGACATCGGCGTCGCCATGGGCCGCGGCGGCACCGACGTGGCGCGCGAGGCCGCGCACATGACGCTGCTCGACGACAACTTCGCCACCATCGTGACGGCGGTGCGCGAAGGCCGCCGCATCTTCGACAACATCCGCAAGTTCGTCAAATACACCATGACGAGCAACTCCGGCGAAATCTGGACCATTTTCCTCGCGCCCTTCCTCGGTCTGCCGATCCCGCTGCTGCCGATCCACATCCTGTGGATCAACCTGGTCACCGACGGCCTGCCGGGGCTGGCGCTGGCCGGTGAGCGCGCCGAGCGCAACGTCATGCAGCGGCCGCCGCGCCCGCCGATGGAAAGCATCTTCGCGCGCGGCATGTGGCAGCACATCCTGTGGGTGGGGCTGTTGATGGGCGGGGTGACGCTGCTGACGCAGGCGTGGGCGATCCACATCGCTTCCGCGCACTGGCAGAGCATGGTGTTCACCGTGCTGACGCTGTCGCAGCTGGGTCACGTGCTGGCGATCCGTTCTGAGCGCGAATCGCTGTTCACCCAGGGCGTGCTGTCCAACCGGCTGCTGATCGGCGCGTTGCTGCTCACCTTTGCCCTGCAGATGGCGGTGCTCTATGTGCCCTGGATCAACCCCATCTTCAAGACCGAGCCGCTTAGCCTGGGCGAGCTGGCCGCGTGCCTGGCGCTGTCGTCGGTGGTGTTCATCGGGGTGGAAATCGAAAAGGCGCTGGTGCGGCGCGGCTGGATTTACAACAGCCGCTAGCGCGCAGCGTCCATGACCTGCGTCCACAGTGCCCTGACCGCGTCGCGTACGCTTTCCACTGCAGCCGGCGGAACCCGCGCATAGTCCGCGCCGCTGAGCTTGATCGCATGCTGCTGGCGACGTAACTCGCGATAAGCGTCGGCGGCGGCCTGCGCGACCTCGGCCGGGATCAGCCCGGCCGCACCGGCACGCTGCAGCAGGGCGATGTTGCCGACGTTGTCGGCCAGTTCGGGATGCGCGGCGCCATGTCGCAGCACCAGGTACTGCACGCAGAATTCGACGTCGACGATGCCGCCGCTGTCGTGTTTGAGGTCGAACAAGTCCGAGTCGTTGACGTGGCCGGCGTGCATTTTTTCGCGCATCGCCAGCACCTCCTCGCGCAGCTTGGCTGCATCGCGCGGCACGCACAGAATCTCGCGGCGCAGGGCCTCGAAGGTCGCGCCGATTTCCGCGTCGCCGCAGACGAAGCGCGCGCGCGTTAGTGCCTGGTGTTCCCACACCCAGGCGTGATGCAACTGGTAGTCACGGAAGGCTTCGGTCGAGCTCACCAGCAGGCCCGAGGCGCCGTCCGGGCGCAGGCGCAGGTCGGTCTCGTAGAGCATGCCGGCCGAGGTGAGGGTGCCGAGCCAGGTGTTGATGCGCTGCGACAGCCGCGCATAGATTTCCTGCGCGCGCTCGTCGGCGTCGTCGTAGAGGAACACCAGGTCGAGGTCGGAGGCGTAGCCGAGCTCTTTGCCGCCGAGCTTGCCGTAGCCGATGACGGCGAAGCGCGGTGTGTCGCGGTGGCGCGTTTTCAGCCCGGCCCAGCAGCGCGCGAGCGTTTCGGCGAGCAGCGTGTCGGCCAGGTATGAGAGATGATCGGAGAGCGCTTCCAGCGTCAGCCGGCCCGCCACGTCCTGCGCCAGCAAGCGCAGCGTCTGCACCTGTTTGAATCGGCGTAGCGCGTCCATCTGCGCCTCGGTGTCGCCGGGGTGGGCGTCGAGTTCGTCGCGCAATTGCGTGGCAAGCTGCGTCCAGTCGGGCACGCTCATCAGGTGCTGCGGCGCAATCAGCTCGTCCAGCAATTGCGGCTGCTGCGTGATCATCTGCGCCGCCCACGGGCTGGCTGCCAGGAGGCGCACCAGTTGGCGCAGCGCTGACGGATATTCGGCCAGCAGCGCCAGATACGTGGAGCGGCGCGCGATGGCCTGCACCAGCGCGGCGAAGCGTTCCAGCGTGGCCATCGGATCGGGCTGGCTGCCGATGATTTCGAGCGCGGGCGGCAGCAGCGTATTGAGCCGCAGCTGGGTCGACTCGGCCAGCCGGGCGGTGTGCTGGCGCAGCGCATCGAGCGTCGCCAGCACCCGGGGCGGATCGTCGTAGCCGGCATTTTCAAGCAGCGCGTGGGTGGTGTCGGCATCGGCGGTGCCGCTGAACACGGCGGTCAGCGGATGGCTGTTCTGGTCGGTTTGCGGTGCGGCGAACACCTGCTCGAAATGGCGCGTGACCTTGTTGCGATGGCGGTCGAGCGCGGCGAACAATGCGGCATGGTCGGCAAAACCCATCGCCTCGGCGAGCATCGCCTGCGATTCGATGTCGTCCGGCATCTGCTGGGTCTGCGCATCGTCGAGGTATTGCAGGCGGTGTTCCAGCCGGCGCAAAAAATCGTAGGCGGCGGCAAGTTCCTGCTGCGCGTCAGCTGTCATCAGCCCGCTCTTCACCAGTGCGTCCAGCACCACCAGCGTCGGGCGCTGCTGCAGCGCGGCAATCTGGCCGCCGCGGATGAGCTGGAACACCTGCGCGGTGAATTCGATTTCGCGGATGCCGCCCGGCCCCAGCTTGACGTTGTTCGCCATCTCGCGGCGCGCGACCTCGCGGCGGATCTGCACGTGCAGGTCGCGGATCGCGGAAAAGGCGCCGAAATCCAGGTATTTGCGGTACACGAAGGGCCGCACGACCTGCATCAGTTCGTCGTGGCGGCCTCCGGTGAGCGGCCGCGCCTTGATCCAGGCGTAGCGTTCCCACGGCCGCCCCTGCGCCACCAGATAATCCTCCAGCATCTCGAAGCCCATCGCGAACGGCCCCGAATCGCCCCACGGACGCAGGCGCAGGTCGACGCGGAACACGTAGCCGTCAGCGGTGGCTTCGCCCAGCGCGGCGGTCAGCTTGCGCCCCAGGCGGATGAAGAATTCATGGTTGCTGATCGATTTGACCTCGGCGCCGTCGGCAGCGGTGTCGCCTTCCGCGGGATAGAGGTAAATGAGGTCGATGTCGGACGACACGTTGAGCTCAAAGCCGCCGAGCTTGCCCATGGCCACGACGACCATCTGCTGGGGCTGGCCTTTTTCGTCGCGCGGCTCGCCGTGGCGGGCGGCGAGTGCCGCACGGTGAAAGTCGAGCGCCGTGGCGATGCACACCTCGGCCAGCGTGCTCCAGGTGGCGGTCACCTCGGCCAGGTCGGCGCTGCCCGCCAGGTCGCGCGCGGTGGCGACCAGCCACACGCGCTGGCGCAGTTGCCGCAAACGCCGGTGCAGCGCGGCCTCGTCGACGCAAGGCGGCGCGGCCAGGAACGCCTGCATGGCCGCGCGGGTAAAGCCTCGATCGAACTGTCCGGCCACGGTTTCGGCCAGTTGCGGCTGCGCCTCCAGCAGGCGGCGGCCATAGCGGGAACAGCGGGCAACGCGGTCGAGTGGGGGAATGCTCATGGCTTGGATCAGGGTGGTTTGAATTAGAATCGCGGCGTTACCAAACACTCTATCAGTGGAGAGACGATATGGCAGCCATCGAGTCGATTCTGACCGAAACCCGTGTATTTCCCCCTGCGGACGCTTTCGTCAAGCAGGCCAACGTGTCCGGCATGGACGGCTATCAGGCGCTGTGCAGCCAGGCCGAAACCGATTACGAGGGCTTCTGGGCGGACCAGGCGCGCCGGACCATCGACTGGAACAAGCCTTTCACCCGCACCCTGGACGAATCGAAGGCGCCGTTCTACACGTGGTTCGACGACGGCGAACTCAACGTTTCCTACAATTGCCTGGACCGGCATCTGGCGACCCGCGGCGACAGGACCGCGCTGATTTTCGAAGCCGACGACGGCGCTGTGACCAAAGTGACCTACAAGGAACTGCACGCACGCGTCTGCCAGTTCGCCAACGGCCTGCAGTCGCTCGGCGTGGAACAGGGCGACCGCGTGATCGTCTACATGCCGATGAGCATCGAGGCCGTGGTGGCGATGCAGGCTTGCGCACGCATCGGCGCCATCCATTCGGTGGTGTTCGGCGGCTTCTCGGCGAAAAGCCTGTTCGAGCGCATCGAGGATGCCCGTGCCAAGCTGATCATCACCGCCGACGAGTCGCTGCGCGGCGGCAAGGCGGTGCCGCTGAAGCGCGCGGTCGACGAAGCGCTGGCGATGGGCGACACCTCCTGCGTCGAAAAAGTGGTCGTCTATCGCCGCTCCGGCGGCGAGGTGAACTGGGGCGTGCGCGACCTCTGGTGGCACGAACTCGTGCAGACCCAGGCCGAGACCTGCGAGCCGGTGTGGGTCAATGCCGAACATCCGCTGTTCATCCTCTACACCTCGGGCTCGACCGGCAAGCCCAAGGGCGTGCAGCACTCCAGCGGCGGCTATCTGCTCGGCGCCATCCTCTCCATGGAATGGGTGTTCGACGCCAAGCCCGATTCCGACGTCTACTGGTGCACCGCCGACGTCGGCTGGATCACCGGCCACACCTACGTCGCCTACGGCCCGCTGGCGCTGGGCATGACCGAAGTGATCTTCGAGGGCATCCCCACCTATCCGCATGCCGGGCGTTTCTGGGAGACCATCGCCAAGCACCAGGTCACCACCTTCTACACCGCGCCGACCGCGATCCGCAGCCTGATCAAGCTCGGCGCGCATGAGCCGGCCAAATTCGACCTGTCCTCGCTGCGCCTCTTGGGCACAGTGGGTGAGCCGATCAACCCGGAAGCCTGGATGTGGTACCACGAGGTCATCGGCGGGGGACGCTGTCCCATCGTCGACACCTGGTGGCAGACCGAGACCGGCGCCAACATGATCTCGCCACTGCCCGGCGCGGTGCCGACCAAACCCGGTTCCTGCACCCTGCCGCTGCCCGGCATCATGGCCGCGATCACCGACGAGCACGGCCACCCGGTCGAGAAGGGGCAGGGCGGCTATCTGGTGATCCAGCGTCCGTTCCCCTCGCAGCTGCGCACGCTGTGGGGCGACCCCGACCGTTTCAGGAAGACCTATTTCCCCGAGGAACTCGGCGGTAAGACCTATCTCGCCGGCGATTCGGCGCACCGCGACAGCAACGGCTATTTCTGGATCATGGGCCGCATCGACGACGTGCTGAACGTGTCCGGCCACCGTCTGGGCACGATGGAAATCGAATCCGCGCTGGTGTCCAACCCGCGCGTCGCCGAGGCTGCCGTGGTGGGCCGCCCGCACGATATCAAGGGCGAGGCGGTGGTGGCCTATGTGGTGCTCAAAGGCACGCGCCCGGTTGGCGAGGAGGCCCGCAAAATCGCCATCGAACTGCGCGAGTGGGTGGGCAAGGAAATCGGTCCGATCGCCAAGCCCGACGAAATCCGCTTCGGCGACAACCTGCCCAAGACCCGCTCCGGCAAGATCATGCGCCGCTTGCTGCGCGCGATTGCCAAGGGCGAGGAAATTACCCAGGACGTCTCCACCCTGGAGAACCCGGCGATTCTCGATCAACTGAAGGAAGCCGTGAAATAGGCTGGCGGAATCCAGGGGCGGTTCTGGCCGTGCCCTTGTCGCGGCCTTGCGCGCCCCCATGTAATTCATTGAAGTTCATTCATCTGTCCACGAAAGGGAAACCATGTCTCAATACCATGCCGTCGTCTGGCTCGACCACAACGAAGCCCGCGTCATGCATATCAGCCCGGACGATATCGAGAAGTCGATCGTTCATCCGGCCAATCCGGCGCGTCACCTGCAGCGCAAGCGGGGCTCGGTCAGCGGCAGCCGCCAGCCCGAAGACCAGCACTACTATCATGAGGTCGCCGAAGCGCTCGCCGGTGCATCGGAAATCCTGGTGGTCGGGCCCGGCCACGCCAAGCTCGAACTGATCAAGCACATCCATGCGCACGACCATGGGCTGGTCGACAAGGTGATCGGGGTGGAAACCGTCGATCACCCCGGTGACGGCCAGCTGGTGGCCTATGCCCGCAAATATTTCGTGGCCAAGGACAGGATGCTGGCGCAGTAAGCCCGCGATTCCCGGCGCAAGGCCGGGCTGGAGACGCCCCCGACCACCCCCGTTCGGGGGCTTTTTTTGGGCGCGGCCCAGGGCCGGAAAACCGGAAATGGGCACGGGCTCCTCGTAACCGATTGATAGATATAAAATTTTATTTTTTGGTTTGTTGCGGCGCCACCTCAAGTTTGTCGAAATATCGTCGTTACTGTTGATAACCTGTACAAGGGCAAACCCGTCGCGAGGCGGGGACGCAAAGCCTCCGGTCTTGGAAAAGATAGCGGGGCTGCCAATGGAGGTCATGCCATGACTTCCGTTTCGGTGCCCTGATTCAGGCAGCTTTTTGAACCAGGAGGCCCTATGTCACATCATTGCCCGTTCCCCGTCCGCTCAACCGACAGCCGCCGCTGCTACCGTACAGGCAGCGCCCCCGGATTCACCCTGTGCCTGTCCCTGATCGCCGCCCTGTCGGGCTACGCGGGATACAGCCATGCCGCGCCCGCGATGGCAAGCGTCCATCGGACCGGCAGCCCGGACGCCCCCGTCCGACAAGTGACTGCACCGGCAGCCATCGGGAACCCGGACATCACCCGCTGACCGGCAAGCAAGCGCGTCCACCAGGCAAGCGCCCTTCGGGGCGCTTTTTTATTGCGCTCAGCGCGCGGGGTGGACGAGGGCCGTGCTGGTGTTCACCAGTTCCAGCACCAGCGCATGCAGGCGCGCAGGCGATTTCAGCGCGCCGTTCTCTTCGTCGAACGCCTTGTCGGCATGAGCCAGCGAGAACTGGCCGGGCAGTACCAGCACCCCCAGCGTGTTCAGGATCTGGCGCAGGTGGGGCAGCATGCGCATGCCGCCCAGCGCACCGGGCGAAGCAGCCAGGATGGCGGCGACCTTGTTCTGGTAGGGCACCAGCCCCGACTCGCCCTGCCATTCGCGCGACACCCAGTCGATCGCGTTTTTCAGCAAGGGTGGGATCGAGCTGTTGTATTCCGGGCTTGAGATCAGCAGGGCGTCGTGATCCTTGAACAGCGCTTTCAGGCGCAGCGCGTTGTCGGGCAGGCCGTCGCGGTCTTCCAGGTCGCCGTTGTAGAGCGGCAGCGGGTAGTCCGCCAGATCGATCAGGGTGACTTCGCCTCCAGCGGCTCGGGTCGCCTCCACCGCGGCCTGAATGAGTTTGCGGTTCCAGGAATCACGGCGGATGCTGCCGGAAAAGGCGAGAATCTTGGGCATGGGCTTTCCTTGCCGAAAGCAGGTGATTGTATCGGGGCCTGGAAAATAGGGCATTGCAGGCGTGGTTTCGGGTGAGTAAACCCGGCACAATTCGAGCAATGCACTCAAGCGATACAAACAGGACACTGATCCTCGCGGAAGGAAACGATGCCGATTGAAAAAACACCTCTCGACAAAATGCGGATCGACAAATGGCTGTGGGCTGCGCGCTTCTTCAAGACGCGCAGCCTCGCCATCCAGGCCATCGATAACGGTCGCGTGAAACTCAACGGCGATCGCATCAAACCTGCGCGAGAGGTGAAACCCGGCGACCGGCTGGTTGTCCATCTGGGCGAGGTCGACTGGACGCTGACAGTGCGGGCGCTGGCGATGCAGCGCGGCCCGGCGCCGGTGGCGCAGGCGCTGTATGAAGAAGATCCCGCCAGCTACGCGCGCCGCCAGCAGTGGGTGCGCGATCGCAAGCTGGCGGCCAGCCCGGAGGCCTCCATCAAGGGGCGTCCCACCAAGCGCGACCGCCGGCAGATCCATCGCTTTACCGACGAATGACGGGCATCGAATCCCTGCCGTGTTCGCCCGCAAGGCATAAACAAACGCATAGAATTGAAAGATTCGAGAACTTCCATAGATGACTGCTCCCCCCGCGATTACCAAGCTCCTGCGCCGCTCCACGCGCTGGCTGGCAGCCTTGGCTGCACTGGCCGCGCTGGGCGTTGCGACCGCCGCGGGGCTGATGTATTTCTGGGTGTTGCCGAACATCGCCGATCACCGTGACACGGTGGCCAGCCTGATGTCGCGCGCACTGGGGCAGCAGGTGACGCTGGAAGCCGTGTCGGGGGTATGGCAGCAGGCACGGCCCGAATTCCGCCTTCAGGGCGTGCGTTTGTACGACCAGCAGGGCCAGCCTGCGCTTTATCTTCCCGAGCTCGAAGCCGCATTCGCCTGGCGTTCGCTGCTGTTTCTGGAGCCGCGTTTCAACCGCATCGAGCTGCAGGGGCTGACGCTCGGGGTGCGGCGCGCCCGCGATGGGCATTTCTACGTCGGCGGTATTCCGGTCAACCCGGCGGATCCCGACAGCGGTTTTATCAACTGGCTGTTGCGGCAGGGGCGGGTGCATGGTGGCAAGGCCACGCTCACCTGGCTGGACGAAATGCGCAATGCGCCGCCGCTGATTCTGCAGGATGTCGATTTCACCCTGTCCAATGCGCACCGCGCCCATCACCTGAAGCTGCGCGCCGTTCCCCCGGCGACCCTGGCGCGGCCGCTGACGATCGATGCGCATTTGACCAGCCGCAATACGGCTGACATCAAGACCTGGAACGGAAGCGTCGACGCCAGTGTGGCGGGCGTTTCGCTGCCGCGTCTTTCCACTTGGCTGGCGCTGCCGTATCCGGCCCGGCAGGGCTGGGGCGCGCTGAAGGTGAACTTCGAGGTGGCACGCGGCGAGTTCTCCCGCATCACGGCGGGCCTCGACCTGCGCGAGATCGAAACCATGCTGGGCGATGATTTGCCTGCGCTGCGACTGGCCCAGGTGCGCGGCCAAGCCATGTGGGCGCGCGGCCCCGACAGTCAGCGCGTGGCGTTTGAAAACCTGCGCGTGGCGCGGCCAGGTGGCGCGCTGGGCGCGCCGTTCAATGCGGGGTTGTCCTGGCGCGCCGACTCGCGTGAAATCACGGCCCGTGCATTCAGCCTGGGCAATTGGCAAGCGATATTGCCGAGCCTGCCGATCGACGCGGTCTTGCGTGAGCGGCTGCAGACGCTGCAGCCGCAGGGGCGTTTCGACGATTTCCGCCTCAGTTGGAGCGGGGCGCAGCCGGGCATCGACAACTTCAGCATTGCAGCCCACTTCAGCGGTCTGGGGATGGCGGCGGCCGACACGGTGCCGGGGCTGGCCAACCTTACCGGGCGCATCGAGGGCGATGCGAAATCAGGCGTGTTCGAGATCGATTCCAGGCAGATGTCCGTCGACCTGCCGGGTCTTTTCCGCGAACCCGTGTTCGGATTCGACAGCATGCGGGCGCGCGGAAGCTGGAAGAAAACCCCGCGCGGCCGCCGCGTGACGCTGGACGAAATGAGCTTCGCCAACCAGGACGCGGCAGGCACGGCCAAGGGCCATTACGAACTGATCGCCGGCCAGCCCGGCGTCATCGATCTCAGCGCGCATCTGAGCCGCGCCGATGGCACGGCGGTGTACCGCTATCTGCCGAAAGCAATCGGCGACCTCACGGTCGACTGGCTCAGGCAAGGCCTGGTGGCCGGGCATTCCGACAATGTGCAGCTGGATATGGAAGGCGATCTGGCGCAGTTCCCGTTCGAAGCCGGCAAGGGAAAATTTCGTCTGGAAGCGCAGGTCAAGGATGCCGTGGTCGACTACGTGCCGGGCTGGCCGCGCATCGAGGGCATTCAGGGGCGCGTGCTGTTCCAGGGCAAGACCATGGAAGTCACCTCCAACCAGGCACGGGTTTTTGGCGTAACCCTGTCGCCGGTGAAGGCCGTCATCCCGGATCTGGTCCATCGCGAAGAGCAACTGCATGTCGAAGGCGAAGCCAACGGTCCTATCCAGGACTTTATCCGCTTTGCCAACTTCAGTCCGGTGGGCGAGCGCTTGCGCGGTTTCACCGATGCACTGGACGGCAGCGGGCCGATGAAACTGGCCCTGAAGCTGCACGTTCCGCTGCGCCACAGTGACGACACCACGCTGACAGGGCGGCTGTCGTTTCTGGGCAATACCCTGTTCCCGCCCTCCCTGCCGCGGCTCGATCAGGTGCGCGGCCATATCGATTTCACCGGCGACAGCCTGAATGCGAAAAACATCACCGCGCAGTTTCTTGGCGGCCCCTTGCGCATCGATACCGCCACCCGCAGTGGTTCCGTACAGATTCTGGCGCAGGGGCGAGCCACGGCAGCGGGCATCACGCCCTGGCTTGGCCCGGCCTGGGACAAGCGCCTGTCGGGCCAGACTGGCTGGCGTGGCCAGCTTGATCTGGAGCCCGCAGGTGAACGCATCCGCATCGAATCCGATCTGGTCGGGTTGGGCTCCAGCCTGCCTGCGCCGCTGGCGAAGGCATCAGCACAGCCGCTGCCGCTGCGGGCGATCAGCCAGCCGCAGGGTGATGCTCAAGTGCATGAGGTGAGTCTGGGTCAAACTGTCAGTGCGGCATGGCGCAACACCGCGACAGGCGCGCTCGAGCGTGGCGAAATCCGTTTTGGCGGGCAGGCGGTGATGCCGGCCGAGCCCGGCTTGCGGCTCTCCGGCAGCGGGCGCGGCATGGATATTTCGGGCTGGATGGCGCTGTTGCCCAAGGACGACGGCAAGGCCGCCTTGCCGCTGTCATCCATCGATCTCGGCTTCGAGACGTTTGACCTGATGGGACGGCGCTACCAGGGGGTTCGACTGCAGGGGCGCACCCGCAACGGCCTGTTGCGCACTCAGGTAACAGGGCGCGACATGAACGGCGTGTTGTCCTATCGGCCGGCCGGGGCATACGATTCCACAGGGGCTTCAGCCCGTAGTGGATCGGAGTCCTTTAGGGAACAGCCCGCCCGGGTGTCGGCACAGTTCAGGCAGCTGACCATTCCGGCTGCGGCACCTGCCGTGGGTGGTGCAGATGGGGTGAACATGATCGCCGCGGATTTTCCAAGCCTGGATGTGACGGTGGAGGATTTTCGCCTGCAGGAGCGCTCGCTGGGGCGGCTGGAGGTGCTGGCGCACGGTGCGCCGCAGGGATTGGTGATCGACAGCCTGCAACTTACGCACCCTGACAGCGTGTTCCGCATGAGCGGCCTGTGGCGTGATGGTGCGCCGAGCGAAACCCGTGCCGAACTGAATCTGAGTGTGCTGGATGCGAGCAGGTTTCTCGCCCGCTTTGGTTATCCCGACACGCTCAAACGCGGCAGCGCGGAGTTTCAGGGCAACGCCACCTGGGTTGGATCGCCTGCTGATTTCGCATTCAGCACGCTGGCGGGGGAGCTTGATTTCAAGGCCAAAGGGGGGCAGTTCCTCAAGATCAATCCCGGTGCGGGCAAGCTGCTCGGCGTGTTGAGCCTGCAATCGCTGCCGCGCCGGTTGAACTTCGATTTCCGTGATATCTTCAATGAAGGCTATGCCTTCGATGACATTAGCGCCACCCTGCGCATCGCGCGTGGCGTGGTCTACAGCGATGACTTCAGGATGCGCGGGCCGGCTGCCAAGGTGAACATGTCCGGGCTGGCCGACCTCAATCAGGAAGCCGTGCAGCTGCGGGTGAAAGTGATCCCGAAACTGTCCGAAGGCGTGGCCGTGGCGGGCGCACTCATCGGCGGGCCATTGGCAGGGCTGGGCGCGCTGGCTGCGCAAAAACTGCTGCGTGACCCGTTCGAAGAGGCGATCAGCCGGGAATATATGGTGACCGGGGCGTGGCAGTCGCCTGATGTTAAAAAATTGACCCAAACCGACCCCCGGGTATCTGAACCGTGATCGTGGAATCTGTTACATGACGACGAAAAAACCTGCAAAAACGACTGTTGCACGCTCCAAAGGTGCGCAAGTCAAGAAATCCGCTCCCCAGGCCGGAACCGTGCGCGTCGCGGCGATCCAGATGGCGTCCGGCCCCAACGTGGCGTCCAATCTGGCGGAAACCGAGCAGCTCATCGAGCTGGCAGTCGATGCGGGCGCGCGCCTGGTCGTGTTGCCGGAGCTTTTCTGCATCATGGGAATGAAGGACGCCGACGTGGTGAAGGTGCGCGAGGCCGAAGGCCGCGGCCCGATCCAGACCTTCATGTCGCGCATGGCGAAGAAACATCAAATCTGGCTGGTCGGCGGTTCGATTCCGCTGGAAGCGAGCGTGGCGAACAAGGTGCGCAACAGTTGCCTGGTGTACGACGAACGCGGCAAGCAGGTGGCGCGCTACGACAAGATCCACCTGTTCGGGCTCGACCTCGGCAACGAGCGATATCAGGAAGCCAAGCTGATCGAACCGGGCGACAAGGTCGTCGTCGTCAGCAGCCCGTTTGGGCGCATCGGCCTGTCGATTTGCTACGACCTGCGCTTCCCCGAGCTGTATCGCGCCATGCCCGACGTCGACATCATCGTGGTGCCGTCGGCGTTTACCGCCACCACCGGGCGGGCGCATTTCGAAACCCTGATCCGCGCGCGCGCGATCGAGAACCTCGCCTACGTGATCGCCCCGGCGCAGGGCGGCTACCATTTGTCGGGCCGCGAAACCCACGGCGACAGCATGATCGTCGACCCCTGGGGCGTGGTGCTCGACCGCCTGCCGCGCGGTTCCGGTGTCGTCATCGCCAACATCAATCCGGCCTACCAGGCCAGCCTCAGGAAAAGCCTGCCCGCGCTCAAGCACCGCTTCATCCCGTGCGAGCAGATTCAGGTCGAGGTGGTCGAGCGCCGCGCCGGGGCGAAGCGCGAGCCCACCAAGTAAACAGGACACACCATGAACCCCACCGACGCTTTTGTTCCGATCCAGACTGCCGAGCAGCTGTTCCATTCCGCCGAAGCCACGCTGCTGACGCCGAACGGCCTTGACGCCGACAAGCTCGCGCCGGTGTTCGGCCGCCTGCTCACCCACGACGTCGACTACGCCGACCTGTACTTCCAGTATTCGCGTTCCGAAGGCTGGAGCCTGGAAGAAGGCCAGGTCAAATCGGGCAGCTTCAACATCGACCAGGGCGTCGGCGTGCGCGCGATCTCCGGCGAAAAAACCGCCTTCGCCTATTCGGACGACATCAGCCTCGACGCGCTCGGCGCCGCCGCCGACGCCACCCGCGCCATCGCGCGCGCCGGACAGAACCGCAGCTTCGGCGTGGTGCAGCGCGGCGAAGGCCGCCAGCTGTATCACGCGGTCGATCCCCTGGCGAGCCTGGATGACGCAGCCAAGGTCACCCTGCTGGAGCGGCTGGAGAAAAAAGCCCGCGCCATGGATCCGCGCGTCATCCAGGTGATGGCGAGCCTCGCCTCCGAATACGAAGTGATCTTCATCGCGCGTTCCGACGGCCACCTGGCCGCCGACGTGCGCCCGCTGGTGCGCCTGTCGCTGCAGGTCATCGCCGAGCAGGACGGCCGCCGCGAGCAGGGCAGCGGTGGCGGCGGCGGCCGCTTCGACTACAGCTATTTCACCGACGATATCCTGGAGAAATACGCGCGCCAGGCCGTGCACCAGGCCATGGTCAACCTCGACGCCCGTCCCGCGCCCGCCGGCACCATGACCGTCGTCCTCGGCTCCGGCTGGCCCGGCATCCTGCTGCACGAAGCCATCGGCCACGGACTCGAAGGCGACTTCAACCGCAAGGGCAGCTCGGCCTTCTCCGGCCGCATCGGCGAACGTGTCGCGGCGCCTGGCGTCACGGTCGTCGACGACGGCACCATCCCGCTGCGCCGTGGTTCCTTGAACGTCGACGACGAAGGCAACCCCACCCAGCGCACCGTGCTGATCGAAGACGGCATCCTCACCGGCTACATGCAGGACATGATGAACGCGCGGCTGATGGGCATGCCGATCACCGGCAACGCCAGGCGCGAATCGTTCGCCCACCTGACCATGCCGCGCATGACCAACACCCTTATGCTCGGCGGCGACAAGGACCCCCACGAAATCATCGCCTCCGTGAAGAACGGCCTCTACGCCGTCAACTTCGGCGGCGGTCAGGTCGACATCACCAGCGGTAAATTCGTCTTCTCCGCCGCCGAGGCCTACATGATCGAAGACGGCAAGATCACCTACCCCGTGAAAGGCGCCACCCTCATCGGCAACGGGCCCGAAGTGCTGACCCGCGTCTCCATGATCGGCAACGACATGGAAATGGATTCGGGCGTGGGGACGTGTGGAAAAGAAGGCCAGAGCGTGCCGGTCGGCGTGGGGCAGCCGACGCTGCGGATCGATGGCTTGACGGTGGGCGGGACAGCGTAAGGCGAAACTAATGTCAGTCCCTAAATATGACGAGCTTTTCAATCCCCTTTTGGAGGCTCTTAGAGCGCTTGGGGGGTCCGCATCCATTCAAGAGCAAGAGGATGAAGTTGCTTCGCTCCTGAATCTTTCTGAGAATGACCTTGCCGAGATTCATCGAGGAAACCGCACCAAGTTTAGCTATCGGCTTGCTTGGGCACGTAATTACCTCAAGAGATACGGGCTGCTCGATAACTCCACCCGTGGAGTCTGGGCCCTAACTGCAGAGGGGCACAAAGCTCAAGACGTCGATAAAGGGGTAATCAAGCGCTTTGTGGTAGCTCTTGATCGGAAAGAACAGAAAGAAAATCAGCCGGAAGAAAAAACTCTCGAAGCGGTGGAGTTGGGCTGGGAAGAGCAGTTGCTTGAGTGTGTTCGTGGAATGGCCCCGGATGCATTCGAACGGCTTAGCCAACGTCTACTCCGTGAATCTGGGTTCATTCAGGTTGAGGTTACTGGACGTTCCGGAGACGGCGGCATCGATGGAAAGGGCGTTGTTCGTGTTGGGGGACTGCTCTCATTTCATATGATTTTTCAGTGCAAGAGGTTTAAAGGAAGCGTAGGTTCCTCAGTTATACGAGACTTTAGGGGCGCCATGGTAGGCAGGGCCGATAAAGGGTTAATGATCTCTACCGGAACGTACACTGCGGAAGCAAGGCGTGAAGCTCAACGCGACGGTGCACCTCCAATTGATTTGATTGATGGGGTGTCCCTTGTACAAAAGCTCAAAGAACTAGAGCTTGGTGTTAGCGTCCGTCAGCGAATTGTTGAGGATGTAACGGTGGAGCCAAAGTTTTTTGAGGGCATCTGACTTCTTGTCATGAATCCAAGCAACCTACGTAGGGTGCAATAACCGAAAGCATAGCGCCAGATAAGTCACACAAGCATCCAAGCCGCCTTGTCATCGCTGCCCGGGTTTTGACTTTCTTCCCCTTGCAGCCCCGCCGAAAACCGAGCCTGACGGACGGATCAGCGGCGAAGGTGTTTGAGTCCCGCACACAAAAAACAAAATTAATAACAGCAAGGCGGGGCGAGTTCTTCGCCGCCCGTCCGGCAGGCTCGGTTTTCGGGAATTCGGGGATGTCGGGGTCGCCTTTTCTTGGGTTACTTTCTTTTGGCGAGACAAAAGAAAGTAACTAGCTGCCGGGCTACCCCCGGCCAACGACACTCAGCTAACCGCAAACGTCACTACTCAGTCGTGCTTCGCGCTCAGCTCAACTGGATTGCTTCGCTGCGCTCGCAATGACGGGGCCACAAGCCTCAGGCCAAGCTCTCCAGCGGCTTCGGCGCCCCAATCAAATACCCCTGCACGCAATCCACCCCCATCTCCCCCAGCTTGGCCAGCGCCTCGGCATCCTCGACAAACCCCGCCACCGTCTTGATCCCGAGGAAGCTGCCGGTCTCCAGAATCGATCGCACCAGTGCCTCGTCGATCATGCTGGTGCCGATCTCGCGCACCAGGGCGCGATCGATTTTCAGGTAACTGAGCTTCATGCTCTTCAGGCTGGTGTAGGAGCTTTCTCCTGCGCCGAATTCATCGAGGGTGAAGCGGCAGCCATGGCGCTGCAGCTGGCGCATGAACAGCTGGGTCTGGGCATGGCCCCCGACTGCATCGACTTCGCTGATTTCGAAGATCAGCTTGCTGCCCGGGATGTCGCCACGCGTGAGTTCGCCCAGCAGAAATTTCAGGAACAGCGGATTGGTGACCGACTGGCCGGAGAGATTGATCGAGAAGCCGCCCAGCCGGTCAAGCTCGCCGGCATGGCTGCGCATCCATTTGAGGACATTTTTGACCACCCAGCGGTCGATTTCGGTAATGCGTTGCAGCCGTTCGGCCACCTCGATCAGGTCACGGGTGGCGATGCTTCGCTCGTCCTGGGTGTTGGGATTCAGCAGGACTTCGTAATACAGGGGGGTGCGGGTGGGATCGGTTGCGGCGACCACGGGCTGGCAATTCAGGCTGAGCTGATTCTGGGCGAGGATGGCGGTGAGGGTGTGCGCCCACTCCGCCAGTGCCAGCACGCCGCTGTCATTGGCTTCGCTGCTGTAGACCACGACGGGCACGCCGGACTCGCGGGCGCGGGCGCAGGCGGCGTTGGCGTTGTCGAAATAGGTTTCGGGGCTGAGGCAGTCGCTTGTCCACATCAGGCCGGCCGCGGCCTGCACGCGATAGCGGATGCCGTTGATTTCATGCGGCTGGCTGGCGATGGCTTGCAGCAGGGTGTCGACCTGCGACTGGGCGACTGCACAGTCGGTGGCCTCGGTCCAGAATGCCAGGCCGGATTCGCCGGCGCGCGCCAGCAAGGCGTTGGCTGGCAGTTGCGCCGGGAGTTGCAGGGCCAGTTCGCGCAGGATGGGAATGCGGATGTCCTCCCCGGCGGCGATGCCTGCGGGGGTGTTGATGTCGAGGTGGATCACGCCGATGGCGAAGCCGCCTTCGCCCGCCTGGCCGCGCAGCCAGTTGCGGCGGACGGCGCGAAGGAAGTTTCTGCGGTTGGCCAGCCGGGTGACGGGGTCGTGCGAGGCCTGCCACATCAGGTCGCGCTGCATCTTCTGGATCATCGCGCTGTAGGAGCGATCCATCAGCGGCAGTTCCTGGTCTTCGGTCCATTGTGTTTCGCCGCTGGTCAGCGACTGCAGCAGATCCTGGCGCTTGATGTCGAGCTTCTTGATGCCGCGATAGTTGGCGAATACGTAGACCGGGGGCTGATCGCCGATCCAGATCAGGTTGAGCGGGGTGTCGATCGACGTGAACTGCAGCCAGTCACCCACGCGCAGGCGTTCGGTGAGGATGTCCTGCGCTTCGGACAGGTCGTCGCCGTTGGCATCGTTGAGGCGGGCGGCAACCGGGGTGTACTGATGCTGCGACTTGTCGGTGTCGAACAGCGTGGTGGCCAACTGGTCGACGATGCGATCCTGCGCGAATTTGTCCGCACACACGTGGGTGAGGGCCTGGTCGATGCGCTGCAGCAGGGTCTGAATGGCGGCGGCCGCGGGTGGCTCGGCAAGGTCGGGGTCGAGCCACGCGCATAGCTGCTGCAATACCTGCCAGGCTTCGCGCGCTTCGTCGCTGTCGACGCCGTGGCGCATCTCGGCCATCAACAGCACATTGCGCCAGCCGCCGTTCAACAGTTCGATGACGGCATTGGGAACCGGGTGGTTTTCCAGCCGCGTCAGCAGTTCACGCAGGATGCGCTGTTTGGCGACTTCGGCGCGCTGGCGGCCTTCGCACATTTCCTGCAGGCGAAAGACCCGCGCGGCGCGTTCGTTCAACAGCGGCTTGACCACCCGTTCCAGCTGGGTTCGCGCTTCTTCGTACACGCCCGGGTTCTTGTCGGCTTCGGCGTTGATGCGGTCGGTCCAGCGGCTCATCAGCCGCAGCAGGCGCTGATCGGAAATTTTCCCGTCGTCGCTCGCTGCCATGCTGATGCGGTCGAGCGTGTTCAGTACCTTGTGTGCAGGGTGAGCAGGGGAGATCAGGAATTTCGGGTCGGACATGGCCAGCTTGATGAGGCTGGATTCCAGTTGCTGGAAGAACGGCTGCACCCCCTCGCTGACCGATTTCTGGGCATGCATGGTGTCGAACAGCGCGCCAAACAGGTTGACCGATCGCTGCACTTCCTGGGTGACGGCTGGCGGCAGCGCACCGGCCACAGCCAGGCGTTGCAACACGGGTGAATGCGCCACGCCGGGCATGCCCGCCATCAGGGTGTGGCCGCCTGCGCCCGCCGCTGCGCCCTGGGCAGCATTGCCCGGCAGGGGGGCGCCTGTTGCGGCAGGGGCGTGCACGGACCCTGCCGCCCCGGATGAAGCCGATGCTGCTGCGGGCTGGCTGCGGAAAAAATCCAGCAGCGATCCGGTCAGGCGGCTGAGCGCACCTTGCTGCGCCGCAGCTTCGGGCGCGGCAGTTTCAGCGGACGGGACGACGGTGGGCGCTGGGACTTCGGCCTGCGGTGGGGCGGCATGCTGCACCGGCTCCTGCGTCCGGGTTTCCGTCCGCTCGATCTCGGCCTGCGAAACCGGCAGCAGCGCCAGCAGTTCGGCATACAGCGGCGCCAGCTGATCGGTCAGCACGTCGCGCAGTACGGCATAAGCCACCTGGCGCGCGCGCGGCAGCATCGGTATTCCCTGCAGGGCGCTGCGGTAGGCATGGCCGATCACGGCAGGGCCAAAGGGGTTGTTGCTGTGGTCGCAGGCAAAGTTGAACAATTGCCCGACGCGCGGCTCGATCTCAAAAAGCTGCGCACGGAACATCTCGTCCAGTTTTTGCACCTCGGTCGAGGTGGCGAGCCAGTCCTCGAAATCCTGTTCATCGACCAGGGCCAGGTCACCGTCCAGGGTGTCTCGGGTGGCCTGCGTCTGCATCGGGCGTGTCTGCGTCAGCGCATCCAGCACCTGTTGCGAGAAGCGGGTTTGTACGCTCGCCGCGTGCTTGCGGAACTCGAGTGCGGCGTTCAGCAGTCCGTTGTGTTCTGCGATGCCCGAGGCGTGGAGGGCGGCTGCGTTCAGCTTTTCGCTCAATTGGTGCATCAGCTGGTCATGAACCAGCAGCAGGGTTTCGTTCAGAAGGGTCGAACAGATTTCACGCAGTTGCGGGGAGCCTTGGGGTGCCGGCTGACCGGCAAGTTTTTTCCGGTGGTCGACCATGCGCAGCTTTTGCAGAGCACGCAGCGCTTCGGTGGGCGGCAGGTCAAAGGCAACCCCGATGCCGAGCGGGCTCAGGCGCCTGAGCTTCGCCCGGACGCGAAAGGTCTGGGCGATATCGATCGAGGCCGGGGTGAAGAGAATCTCCACATCGGCATTCGAGCGATTGGCCAGCGAAGCGATTGCGGCTTGTGGATCGACAAATTTGAGAAACAGGCCGCCCATGCAGAAATCGCGTATTTCGCAGGCGATTTCGGGGTGTCCGGTTTGCGTGATAAAGGCATTTTGAGAGACCTCAAAGCGCTTGTTGCGCCGGGATTCCCGTGCGCTGTTAGGGATGTCCGTGCTGTTGGTTATCATGCCTGCCCTGCCCCCGGAATGTGCAGCGATTATAGGGTTTGAATGGATGAATTATTGCGCCTTGAATTCATTGTATTTCAAGGTGGTTGGCGCGGGCAGGCGGGTTTTGATAGACTGGCAGTCATGAACTTGGCCACTGTGTTCTTTTTTAGCCGCTTTTATCCCACGCCCTGGGCGGTCGGGAGGCGCTGAGACGAACAGCACAGCCTTAACGAAACCGCCAGCCTGCTGGCGGTTTTTTGTTTAGGCCGCTGCAGATACAGGCACACCAAACGGAGCCCGAAAATGACAGTCATCCGAACCGACGATACCCGCATCGAGCAAAGCGGCGAACTGCTCTCCCCGATGCAGATCATGCGCGAACTGCGCGCCAGCGAAGCCGTGCATGCGCATGTGGTGCACGCGCGCAGCGCCATCCACGACGTGCTGCGCGGGGCGGACGACCGCATGTTCATCGTCGTCGGTCCGTGTTCCATCCATGACCCGGCTGCGGCGCTGGATTATGCCCGCAAGCTGAAGCCGCTGGCCGATGAACTGGCCCACGAACTCATCATCGTGATGCGGGTGTATTTCGAGAAGCCGCGCACCACCGTGGGCTGGAAGGGCTTGATCAACGACCCGCATCTGGACGAGAGCTTCGATATCAACGAAGGCCTGCGCCTGGCGCGGAAGTTGTTGCTGGAAATCAGTGAAATCGGCCTGCCTTGCGCGACCGAATTCCTTGACCTGATTTCGCCGCAATACATTGCCGACCTGGTGAGCTGGGGCGCCATCGGCGCGCGCACCACCGAATCGCAGTCGCACCGCCAGCTGGCGTCCGGCCTGTCGTGCCCGGTGGGCTTCAAGAACGGCACCGACGGCAGCCTGCGGATCGCAGTAGACGCGATCAAGGCGGCGGCGGGGCGCCACCATTTCATTTCCATTACCAAGTCGGGCTACGTCGGCGTATTCAGCACTTCGGGTAACGAGGACACGCACGCCATCCTGCGCGGCGGCAAGGCCCCCAACTATGATGCCGCCAGCGTCAACCTGGCGTGCAGCGAACTGGCCGCGGCCGGCCTGCGCCAGCAGTTGATGATCGATTTCTCGCACGCCAATTCGAGCAAGCAGTACCAGCGCCAGATCGATGTCGGCGCCGACGTGGCCGCGCAGGTGACCGGCGGCGATATGCGCATCATCGGCGCCATGATCGAAAGCCATATCAACGCCGGGCGCCAGGACCTGATCCCCGGCCAGCCGCTGGAATACGCCAAATCGATCACCGATGCCTGCATCGGCTGGGACGACACCATCCCGCTGCTCAGGATGCTGGCCGATGCGGTGAAAAAACGCCGTCTGACCGCGCCGGCGGATGAGGAATAGGCCGGCTTCCGGGTTAAAATGCGCATGGCGGGTCTCCCCGCATGGCTAGGTCGTGAATCGGGTCAGGTCCGGAAGGAAGCAGCCCCAGCGATCGATGCCAGTGCCGGGGTAAGGCTCGCCATTCCAGGCTGCTTTCAAACGGATACTGCGTTGTCGAGCCTTGCCGTACTGTGATGTACTGTCTGCGGCTCTCCGCCTTGTCTCCGTTTGAAAGCAGCCTGGAATGGTTCCCGCCTTTTAAATAACCCATGACTGATCTCTTTGGCGACTCTGCTTCTCCCGCACTTGCGCTGGCGCGCAAGTGGCGGCCGCGCGCGTTTGCCGACCTCAAGGGACAGGAGCATGTGGTGCAGGCGCTCTCCAACGCGCTGACGCAGGGGCGGCTGCATCACGCCTATCTGCTGACCGGCACGCGCGGCGTAGGCAAGACCACGCTGGCGCGGATTCTGGCCAAGTGCCTCAACTGCGAAACCGGCGTCACCGCCACGCCCTGCGGCACCTGTTCGGCCTGCACCCAGATCGATGCCGGGCGCTTCGTCGACCTGCTCGAACTCGACGCGGCGTCGAACACCGGCGTCGACAATATGCGCGAGGTGCTCGACAACGCGCAGTACGCGCCGACGGTGGGGCGCTACAAGGTCTACATCATCGACGAAGTGCACATGCTGTCGAAGCCGGCCTTCAACTCCATGCTGAAGACGCTGGAAGAGCCGCCCGCGCATGTGAAGTTCATCCTCGCCACCACCGACCCGCAGAAGATTCCGGTGACGGTGCTCTCGCGCTGCCTGCAGTTCAACCTGAAGCCGATGCCGCCCGCGCTGGTGGCGCAGCATCTGGGCGAGGTGCTGGCGCAGGAAAACGTCGACGCCGAGCCCGCCGCGCTGAATATTCTGGCGCGCGCCGCCGCCGGCAGCATGCGCGATGCGCTGTCGCTCACCGACCAGGCCATCGCCTACGGCAGCGGACGCATCGAGGCCGCTGCAGTCGAAGCCATGCTCGGCACGGTGCGGCGGGATTACCTGTTCGACCTGCTCGATGCGCTGGCGGCACAGGACGGCGATGCCTTGCTGTCGCAGGCGCGTACGCTTGCCGAGCGCGGCATCGCCTTCGACGCCGCGCTGCAGGATCTGGGCAACCTGCTCACCCAGCTGGCCTTGCTGCTGCACGCGCCGGGTGCGGTGGAGGCCGGCATGGATGCCGAGCGCATGCAGGCCACCGCCGCGCAACTGGACGCCGAAACGGTGCAGCTGTATTACCAGATCGCCCTGAACGGCCGCCGCGACCTGCCGTATGCGCCGGACGAGTTTTCCGGCTTCTGCATGACGCTGCTGCGCATGCTGGCGTTAGCCGCCGGCTCGGGCGCGCCGCGACCGGTGTCGGCCGCGCGTCCTGCGCC
>JBAVWB010000214.1:0-13752 GCA_049697615.1 Thiobacillus sp.
GGTCGAGGTTGCGGGCGTCCAGGTGCTGAACGTCAAGGGCAAGGTCAAGCGTACCGGTCGTGTTACGGGTCGCCGTGACAACTGGAAAAAAGCGTATGTCACCCTGAAGCCGGGTCAGGACATCGACTTCGCGGCCGGTCGGTAAGGGAGAAAACCATGGCACTGATTAAAGTTAAACCTACTTCCGCCGGCCGCCGCGCCGTCGTCAAGGTCGTTACCCCGGGTCTGCATAAAGGCAAGCCGGTTGCGGCACTGCTTGAGCCGAAGAAGCGCGGCTCCGGCCGCAACAACAACGGCCATATCACGGTGCGTCACAAGGGTGGCGGCCACAAGCAGCATTACCGCGTGGTCGATTTCCGTCGCAACAAGGATGGCATCCCCGCAACGGTTGAGCGCCTGGAATATGACCCCAACCGCACGGCGCACCTGGCCCTGCTGTGCTATGCCGACGGCGAGCGTCGCTACATCATTGCGCCGCGTGGCGTTGCGGTGGGCGCACAAGTGCTGAACGGCGCCGAAGCGCCGATCAAGGCGGGCAACTGCCTGCCGCTGCGCAGCATTCCGGTGGGCAGCACCGTGCATTGCGTCGAGATGATGCCTGGCAAGGGCGCGCAGATCGCACGTTCGGCCGGTACCTCGGTGCAGTTGCTGGCGCGCGAAGGCAGCTACGCTCAGTTGCGTTTGCGCTCGGGTGAGATCCGCAAGGTGCACGTTGACTGCCGCGCCACACTCGGCGAAGCGGGCAACGAGGAGCACAGCCTGCGTTCGATCGGCAAGGCCGGCGCAAACCGCTGGCGCGGGATTCGTCCGACGGTGCGTGGTGTGGTGATGAACCCGTGTGACCACCCGCACGGTGGTGGCGAAGGCCGCACCGCAGCTGGCCGTCATCCGGTCAGCCCGTGGGGCACGCCGACCAAGGGTTATCGCACCCGCAGCAACAAGCGCACCTCCAACATGATCGTCCGCCGCCGCAACGCGCGCTGATTGAGGTAGAAAGATATGGCACGTTCAATTAAAAAAGGCCCGTTTGTAGACGGCCACCTGCTGAAAAAGATTGAAGCCGTTCGCGGCTCCAGCGACAAGCGCCCGATCAAGACCTGGTCGCGCCGTTCGACCGTTCTGCCCGATTTCATCGGCCTGACGATCGCGGTGCATAACGGTCGCCAGCACATTCCGGTTTTCGTGACCGAGAACATGGTTGGCCACAAATTGGGTGAGTTTTCCCTGACGCGGACCTTCAAGGGCCACGTTGCGGACAAGAAGGCGAAGAAATAAGGAGCGCATGATGGAAGTTTCTGCAGTTTTGCGTGGTACCCGCCTGTCCGCACAGAAAGGCCGTCTGGTTGCTGACCAGATTCGCGGTCTGCGCGTGGAAAAGGCGCTCAACATCCTGGCATTCAGTCCCAAAAAGGGCGCGGGCATCATCAAGAAAGTGCTCGAGTCGGCGATTGCCAATGCCGAGCACAACGAAGGTGCCGATATCGATACCCTTAAGGTCAAGACGATTCTCGTTGACCAGGGTTCGGTGCTGAAGCGCTTCACTGCCCGCGCCAAAGGCCGTGGCAACCGTATTAGCAAGCCGACCTGTCACATCAGTGTGACGGTTGGGGATTAAGGAAGCGGCATGGGACAAAAAATACATCCGATTGGGTTCCGTCTTGGTGTTCAGCGCATCTGGACGGCCAAGTGGTACGGCTCGAACCGCAACTTTGCCAGCACCTTGCTGGAAGACATCAAGGTTCGCGACTACCTGAAGAAGAAACTGGCTCACGCTTCCATCTCCAAGGTGCTGATCGAGCGCCCGGCGAAGAATGCGCGCATCACGATTTTCAGCGGCCGCCCCGGTGTGGTGATTGGCAAGAAGGGCGAAGACATCGAAGTGCTGCGCAGCGAGTTGGCGCGCCTGATGACGGTGCCCGTGCACGTCAACATCGAGGAAGTGCGCAAGCCGGAAACCGATGCGCAGATCATTGCTGACGGCATTGCTCAGCAACTCGAGAAGCGCGTGATGTTCCGTCGCGCAATGAAGCGTGCGATGCAGAATGCCATGCGCCTGGGTGCGCAGGGCATCAAGATCATGAGCTCGGGCCGCTTGAACGGCGCCGAAATCGCCCGTACCGAGTGGTACCGTGAAGGACGTGTGCCGCTGCACACCCTGCGCGCTGAAATCGACTACGGCTTTGCCGAAGCGAAGACGACTTACGGCATCATCGGCATCAAGGTTTGGGTTTACAAAGGTGATGCGCTGACCCGTGGCGAACAGCCCGCGGCGGCCGAAGCAGACAAGCGCGGCAAGAAATCAGGAGTGAAACATGCTGCAGCCAGCTAGAAGAAAATTCCGCAAGGAGCAGAAGGGCCGTAACACCGGTTTGGCGACCCGTGGCGCCGACGTGAGCTTTGGCGATTTCGGCCTGAAGGCCGTGGGCCGTGGCCGCTTGACGGCGCGCCAGATTGAAGCGGCACGTCGCGCCATGACGCGCCACATCAAGCGGGGAGGCCGGATCTGGATTCGTATTTTCCCGGACAAGCCGATTTCGCGTAAGCCGGCCGAAGTGCGTATGGGTAACGGTAAGGGCGCCCCTGAATACTACGTGGCTGAAATTCAGCCGGGCAAGGTTTTGTACGAGATGGATGGCGTGAACGAAACGCTGGCACGCGAGGCTTTCCGCCTGGCCGCTGCCAAGCTGCCGATCGCGACCACCTTCGTGACCCGCATGATCGGGAGCTAAGTGATGAATACGAAAGAAATGCGCGGCAAAGATGCCGCAGAACTGAAGCAGGAACTTGAGTCCCTGCTGCGTGCCCACTTTGCGCTGCGTATGCAGGTGGCCACCCAGCAGTCGACCAAGACTGCCGACCTTGGCAAGTTGCGTCGCGATATCGCACGCGTCAAGACGATTATGCGCGAGAAGGCGGGTCAAGCATGACTGAAATCAAGAAAATGGTGCGCACGCTGACTGGGCGTGTGGTGAGCGACAAGATGAACAAGACGGTGACCGTGCTGGTTGAACGTCGCGTCAAGCATCCGGTCATCGGCAAGGTGATTCGTCTGTCGAAGAAATATCACGCCCACGATGAAAACAACGAGTTTCACGAAGGCGATATGGTGCAGATCGAGGAGTCGCGCAAGCTCTCCCGCACCAAGGCGTGGACGGTCAGCAAGCTACTTGAACGCGCACGCGTTTAAGGCTTGCATGAGAGATAAAGACCCGGTATAGTGCTGGGTTTTCCGGTAGGTGAGCCGGTTGGGTTTTGTCCGGTTCGCTTGCTCAAGTAGTTCCGCGTCAAGCGGGATTTTCTCCCGAACGGGATCCAAAACTGGCCGCCGGTGTGGTGGATTAAGTTGGAGGCAATTAAATGATTCAGATGCAGTCCGTATTGGATGTGGCGGACAACACTGGTGCACGCTCCGTTATGTGCATCAAGGTGTTGGGCGGCAGCCATCGTCGCTACGCAAGCGTGGGCGACATCATCAAGGTCACCATCAAGGATGCTGCCCCGCGCGGCCGTGTGAAAAAGGGTGACATCTACAATGCCGTGGTGGTTCGCACCGCCAAAGGCGTTCGTCGTCCCGATGGTTCGCTGGTGCGCTTTGATGGCAATGCCGCAGTCTTGCTGAACAACAAATTAGAGCCGATCGGCACCCGTATTTTTGGGCCGGTTACCCGTGAGTTGCGTACCGAGAAGTTCATGAAGATCGTCTCGCTGGCGCCTGAGGTTCTGTGAGAGGGAATCATGGCACGAATTCATAAAAGCGATCAGGTGATCGTCCTGACCGGAAAAGACAAGGGCAAGCGCGGCGTTGTGCTGAAAGTGCTTGACGATGGTCATGTTCTGGTTGAGGGCGTCAACCGCGTCAAGAAACACCAAAAGCCGAATCCCATGCGCAACATGCAGGGTGGAATCGTCGAAAAAGAAATGCCGATCCAGGCTTCCAATGTCGCATTGTTCAATGTCGGCACACAGAAAGCGGATCGCGTGGGTTACAAGGTGCTGGAGGACGGCCGCAAAGTGCGCGTGTACAAGTCCAATGGCGAAATGGTTGACGCACAGGGGTAATCATGGCGCGTTTTCAAGAATTTTATCGTGAGACGGTGGTGCCCAAGCTGGTAGAGCAGTTTGGTTACAAGTCCGTCATGGAAGTCCCCCGCATCAAGAAGATCACCCTGAATATGGGTGTCGGCGAAGCGGTGGCGGACAAGAAGGTGATGGATCACGCGGTGTCCGACATGCAGAAGATTGCGGGTCAGAAACCGGTGGTCACCAAGTCGAAGAAGTCGATCGCGGGTTTTAAAATCCGTGAAGACTATCCCGTGGGCTGCATGGTCACCCTGCGCCGCGGGCAAATGTACGAGTTCCTGGATCGTCTGGTGACGGTGGCGCTGCCCCGTGTCCGTGACTTCCGGGGTGTTTCGGGCAAGTCCTTCGATGGTCGCGGCAACTACAACATGGGTATCAGGGAGCAGATCATTTTCCCCGAGATCGAGTACGACAAGATCGATGCGTTGCGTGGCATGAACATTACCATCACAACCACCGCCAAGACTGATGACGAAGCGCGAGCCCTGCTTGCCGCCTTCAGTTTCCCGTTCAAGAATTGAGGTAGGCATGGCCAAGTTATCCTTGATTAATCGTGAAGAAAAGCGCGCGCGCATGGTGAAGAAATATGCTGCCAAGCGTGCCGAAATTAAAGCTGTGATCAGCAATGCGCAAACCAGTGATGAAGATCGCATGGCGGCGTACCAAGCCTTGCAACAGTTGCCGCGCGATTCGAGTCCGGTTCGCCAGCGCAATCGCTGCCAGTTGACCGGTCGCTCGCGTGGCGTGTTCAGCAAGTTTGGCCTGGGGCGCAGCAAGCTGCGTGAATATGCGATGCGGGGCGAAATTCCCGGCATCGTCAAGGCAAGCTGGTAAGGGGTAGACGATATGAGTATGAGTGATCCCATCGCGGACATGCTGACCCGCATCCGTAATGCACAAGCGGTCGAAAAAGCGGCTGTCACGATGCCTTCTTCCAAGGTCAAAGTGGCTATCGCCAAGGTGCTGAAGGACGAGGGCTATATTGAAGGTTTCGCGATTCGTGGCGAAGCCGGCAAACCCGAACTCGAACTGCAGCTCAAGTATTACGCCGGCCGTCCGGTTATCGAGCGGATCGAGCGAGTGAGCAAACCCGGTTTGCGCGTTTACAAAGGTGCAGAAGATCTGCCCCGCGTGATGAACGGTTTGGGTGTTGCCATCGTGTCGACGTCGAGCGGTGTCATGACGGATCGTCATGCCCGTGCCAAGGGCGTGGGTGGTGAAGTCCTGTGCGTGGTTGCATAAGAGAGAGCAGATATGTCACGTGTAGCCAATAATCCTATTACGTTGCCAAAAGGCGTCGATGTCACGCTGGGAAGCGTGATCTCGGTCAAGGGCCCTCTGGGCGCGATGAGCCGTTCACCATCAAGCGATGTGTCGGTTGCGCTCAATGAAGGCGTCCTGACTTTCGCGCCTGTTGGCGGAAGCATCCAGGCCAATGCCATGGCTGGAACGATGCGCGCGCTGGTCAATAACATGGTTCAGGGCGTTACCAAGGGTTTCGAGAAGAAATTGCTGCTGGTCGGGGTCGGTTACCGCGCCCAGGCCCAGGGTGATGCGCTCAACCTGACTTTGGGCTTCTCGCATCCCGTCGTGCACAAGATGCCTGCCGGAATCAAGGTCGAAACCCCGACACAGACAGAAATTGTGATCAAGGGTATGGATCGCCAGGTTGTTGGGCAGGTGGCCGCTGATGTCCGCGCATACCGTCCGCCAGAGCCTTACAAAGGCAAGGGCGTTCGCTATAGCGACGAAGTGGTCATCAAGAAAGAGACCAAGAAGAAGTAAGGCTTAAGGACATAAAATGAACACCAAGCAATCACGGATTCGCAGAGCGCGCAAAACCCGCGCCAAAATCGCGGCCGTCAAGGCGATCCGCCTGGCCATTCACCGCACCAACAGCCATGTTTACGCCCAGATTATTTCTGCGGACGGCGGCACGGTGATGGTCAGCGCCTCTTCCAACGACAAGGAAATGCGTGCAGATCTGAGCAATGGCGGCAACGTCGCTGCTGCCGCTGCGGTAGGTAAGCGCCTAGCCGAAAAGGCTAAGGGTTTAGGTATTGAAAAAGTGGCTTTCGACCGCTCCGGTTTCAAGTTCCATGGGCGTGTAAAAGCCCTGGCTGAAGCGGCGCGTGAAGGCGGTTTGGTTTTTTAACGAGGCAGAATCAAGATGGCCCGTACAGCACCTACAAGTAACGAAGAGCGCGGCGACGGCTTGCGCGAAAAGATGATCTCGATCAACCGTGTCACCAAAGTGGTGAAGGGTGGTCGGATCATGGGTTTTGCCGCGCTGACCGTGGTTGGCGATGGTGACGGCGGTATCGGCATGGGCAAGGGCAAGTCCCGCGAAGTGCCGGTGGCCGTTCAGAAGGCGATGGAAGAGGCGCGCCGCAAGCTGATCAAGATCAACCTGAAGAACGGCACCTTTCATCATACGGTGGTCGGTCAGCATGGCGCTTCGCGCGTGCTGATCCAGCCGGCTTCGGAAGGTACCGGGATTATTGCCGGTGGTGCGATGCGTGCCGTGTTCGAGGTGATGGGCGTGCAGAACGTTCTTGCCAAGTGCCTGGGGTCGACCAATCCCTACAACGTCGTGCGTGCAACGATCGATGGCTTGATGAAAATGTCGACGCCGTCCGAGATCGCGGCCAAGCGTGGCAAGTCAGTCGAAGACATCACGGGGTAAGCCATGAGCGAGCTGAAAAAAATCAAGGTGACGCTGGTCAAAAGCCTGATTGGCACCAAGGAGCCGCATCGTGCCTGCGTGCGCGGTCTTGGACTGCGCCGGATGCACCACACGGTCGAGGTGCTCGACACCCCTGAAAATCGAGGGATGATCACCAAGGTCGCCTATCTGGTGAAGTGCGAGGCATAAAATGGAACTCAATACAATCAAACCGGCTGACGGTGCCAAAAAAGACAAACGTCGCGTGGGTCGCGGCATTGGCTCCGGTCTCGGCAAAACGGCAGGACGCGGCCACAAAGGCCAGAAGTCACGTGCGGGCGGCTACCACAAGGTGGGCTTCGAGGGCGGCCAGATGCCGATGCATCGTCGTCTTCCGAAGCGCGGCTTTGTTTCGCTGACCAAGGCGGATACGGCGCGCGTTCGCCTGTACGAACTGGCTGCAATTGGCGTGGATGAGATTGATTTGCTGGTGCTGAAGCAGGCGGGCATCGTTGGATCCTCCGCCAAGGCGGCCAGGATCTATCTGGCCGGCGAAATTGGCAAGGCCGTCAAGTTGCGCGGAATCGCTGTGACCAAGGGTGCACGCGCTGCGATTGAAGCGGCCGGCGGCACCATCGCCGACTAAGTCAGCGAGGATATTCTCTTGGCTACGCCCAAAACCGGCCTGAACAAATTCGGCGACCTCAAGCGCCGGTTGTTATTCCTGCTTGGCGCCCTGATCGTTTACCGCATCGGCACCTTTATCCCGGTTCCGGGTATCGATCCGCTGGTGCTCGATCAGTTGTTCAAGTCGCAACAAGGCGGCATGCTGGGCATGTTCAACATGTTCTCGGGTGGGGCGCTCTCGCGTTTCAGCGTGTTCGCACTTGGGATCATGCCGTACATTTCGGCGTCGATTATCGTGCAGTTGATGACGACCGTCTCTCCCAAGCTTGAGGCACTCAAGAAAGAAGGCGAGTCCGGGCGGCGCAAGATTACGCAGTACACGCGTTATGGCACGCTGTTTCTGGCGGTGTTCCAGGGTTTGGGCATTGCTATTGCGCTTGAGTCGCAGGCAGGTCTGGTTCTGGATCCGGGTTTCGGGTTTCGACTGATTACGGTGGTCACTCTGACGGCCGGCACGATGTTCCTGATGTGGTTGGGTGAGCAGATTACCGAGCGGGGCCTGGGCAACGGCATTTCGATCATTATTTTTTCGGGCATTGTGGCGGGTCTGCCGTCCGCGATTGGCGGCACGCTTGAATTGACGCGAACCGGCGCATTTTCGATCCCGCTGGTGCTGATGCTTTTTGTGGGTGTGCTGCTGGTGACCGCGCTGGTGGTGTTTGTGGAGCGTGGTCAGCGCAAGATTCTGGTCAACTACGCCAAACGCCAGGTTGGCAAGATGGTGGTGGGCGGACAGAGCTCGCATCTGCCGCTGAAGCTGAATATGGCCGGGGTGATCCCGCCGATCTTCGCCTCCAGCATCATCCTGTTTCCGGCCACCCTGGCGGGTTGGTTCGGTAGCGGCGAGGGCATGGGCTGGCTGCGCGACATCGGTTCGACGCTGGCGCCAGGTCAGCCGGTATATGTATTGCTGTATGCGTTGGCGATTATCTTTTTCTGTTTTTTCTACACGGCCCTGGTGTTCAATCCCAAGGAGACGGCAGACAACCTGAAAAAGAGCGGTGCGTTTGTCCCTGGCATTCGTCCGGGCGACCAAACCGCCCGTTACATCGACAAGATTCTGACCCGGCTGACGCTGGTGGGCGCGATCTACATCACCCTGGTGTGTCTGCTGCCCGAGTTTCTGATTTTGAAATGGAATGTTCCTTTTTACTTCGGCGGAACATCCCTGCTGATCATTGTAGTGGTGACCATGGATTTCATGGCGCAGGTTCAGGCGTACGTGATGTCGCACCAGTACGAGGGTCTGTTGAAGAAAGCGAATTTCAAGAATGGTTTTGTGGGGCGCTGATGTCTAAGGAAGATGTCATCCAGATGCAGGGTGAGGTCGTTGAAAACCTTCCGAACGCCACATTCCGGGTCAAGTTGGAAAACGGACATGTGTTGTTGGGTTACATATCGGGAAAGATGCGGATGCACTACATCCGCATTCTCCCCGGAGACAAGGTCACGGTAGAACTTACCCCCTACGACCTGAGCAAGGGCCGGATCGTTTTCCGGGCCAAATGATTTTTGACCGGCAGCATGCTGCCGGCGAGTGAATGGAGAGAACCATGAGAGTCCAGGCTTCAGTCAAGAAAATGTGCCGCAAGTGCAAGGTCGTGCGTCGCAAGGGTGTTGTTCGCGTGATCTGTGATGATCCGCGTCACAAGCAGCGCCAGGGTTAAGCTGGCCGTAGCAAGTTTGAATTCGAGTCAACCCAAAGACGGGTTGACGTGTTATAATTTTTTGTTTTCCGTTCGGAGCTTTGCGAATGGCTCGTATTGCAGGGGTTAATATCCCGAATCATCAGCACGCGATTATCGCGTTGACCGCTATCTATGGCATCGGCAGGACTACGTCCGGCAAGATTTGCGAAGCCGCGGGCATTGCCCACGCTTCGAAAATCAAGGACCTGACCGAGACCGAGGTGGAGCGTTTGCGTGAAGGCGTGGCCCAGTTCACTGTCGAGGGTGACCTCCGCCGTGAAATCACCATGAACATCAAGCGTTTGATGGATCTTGGCTGCTATCGCGGCTTCCGTCATCGCAAGGGTTTGCCGGCACGCGGTCAGCGTACCCGCACCAATGCGCGCACCCGTAAGGGTCCGCGCAAGGCCATCAGGAAATAAAGGTTAACCATGGCAACGAAACCAGCTGCGCGCGTGCGTAAAAAGGTCAAGAAGAATGTCGCAGAAGGCATTGCGCACATTCACGCTTCATTCAACAACACCATCGTGACGATCACCGATCGTCAGGGCAATGCCCTGTCGTGGGCGACTGCCGGTGGAGCGGGCTTCAAGGGTTCGCGCAAGTCGACGCCGTTCGCAGCGCAGGTTGCGGCTGAAAATGCCGGCAAAATGGCGCAGGAATACGGCGTCAAGAACCTGGAAGTCCGGATCAAGGGCCCTGGCCCCGGTCGTGACTCCACCGTGCGTGCACTGAATGCGCTGGGCTTCAAGATCCTTACGATCTCTGATGTCACCCCGATTCCGCACAACGGTTGCCGCCCCTCCAAAAAGCGTCGTATCTAAATACCAGGGAAAATCATGGCCCGTAATCTTGATCCCAAATGCCGTCAGTGCCGCCGTGAAGGCGAAAAGCTTTTCCTGAAAGGTGAGAAGTGCTTCACTGACAAGTGCGCCATCGAGCGCCGTCCCTATGCACCTGGCCAGCATGGCCAGAAAAGCGGTGCCCGGCTGTCCGGTTACGGCGTTCAACTGCGTGAAAAGCAGAAGATCCGTCGTATCTACGGTGTGCTCGAAGGCCAGTTCCGCCTGACCTACAAGAAGGCCGACAGCCGCAAGGGCGTGACCGGTGAAAACCTGCTGTCGCTGCTGGAGTCGCGTCTGGATTCGGTATGCTACCGCATGGGTTTTGGCGCATCGCGAACCGAAGCCCGTCAGATCGTGCGCCACAATGGCATCACGGTGAACGGTCGTCGGGTCAACATCCCCTCGTATCAGGTGCGTGCCGGTGACGTGGTTGAAGTTGCGGACAAGGCAAAAGCACAGCTGCGCGTCAAGGCCGCTGCCGAGGCGACGGCTGCACGCGGTTACCCCGAGTGGGTCGAAGTTGACACCAAGGCGCTCAAGGGCACCTACAAGGCTGCCCCGCAACGCTCGGAACTGCCGTCGACCATCAACGAGTCGCTGGTCGTCGAACTGTACTCCAAATAAGCTGGCCGGGTCTTGACTGACCCGGTCTTCAGGGCTGCTTCTCAAGGAATCGCACTCTATGCAAAGCGCTACGGAATTTCTCAAGCCGCGAATTGTGGAGGTTGATCGTGCCTCCCCGCTGCATGCCAAGGTCATCATGGAGCCGTTCGAGCGTGGCTATGGCCATACGCTCGGCAATGCGCTGCGTCGCATCCTGCTGTCTTCAATGGTGGGTTACGCACCGACCGAAGTCGCGATCAGCGGCGTTGTGCATGAATACTCGACCATCGAGGGCGTGCAGGAAGACGTCGTCGATATCCTGCTGAACCTCAAGGGCATCGCATTCAAGATGCACGGCAAGTCCGAGGCCATCCTGAAAGTCTCCAAGTCCGGCGAAGGCGTCGTGACTGCAGGCGACATCGAGGTTGGACATGACATCGAAGTGCTGAACCCTGATCACGTGATTGCTCACCTGACCAAGGGCGGCAAGCTCGACATGGAAATCAAGGTCGAAGCGGGTCGCGGCTACCAGCCGGCCACCACGCGCAAGGTCTCGGAAGAGACCCGTACCGTGGGTTCGATCCTGATCGATGCTTCCTTCAGCCCGGTGCGCCGCGTGGCCTATTCGGTTGAAAGCGCGCGTGTCGAGCAGCGTACCGACCTTGACCGTCTGGTGATCGACATCGAAACCAATGGCGTGGTGGAGCCGGAAGAAGCCGTGCGTACTGCGGCCCGCATCCTGGTGAACCAGCTGTCGGTGTTTGCCGATCTGGAAGGCACCCCGGCCGAGTCCGAGGCGCCGCGTTCGCCCCAGGTCGACCCGCTGCTGCTGCGTCCGGTCGACGATCTGGAGCTGACCGTTCGTTCGGCCAACTGCCTGAAGGCCGAGAACATCTATTTCATCGGCGACCTGATCCAGCGCTCGGAAACCGAACTGCTGCGCACCCCGAACCTGGGCCGCAAGTCGCTGAACGAAATCAAGGATGTGCTGGCTTCCAAGAGCCTGTCACTCGGCATGAAGCTGGAAAACTGGCCGCCCGCCGGTCTCGAGCGTCCCTGAACGATTTAAAAGTACCCTGTAACCCAAATCAAACAATAAAGTGCGGGTCGCCGTGGCAGGCGACCTAGCCCAAGAATACTGACTGAAAGGAATCGCCATGCGTCATCGTCAATCCAACCGCAAACTGAACCGCACCACCAGCCATCGTCTGGCCATGTTCCGCAACATGAGCAACTCGCTGCTGAAGCATGAAGTCATCAAGACCACGCTGCCGAAGGCCAAGGAACTGCGCCGCTTCGTCGAACCGCTGATCACCCTGGGCAAGGAGCCCAGCCTCGCGAACCATCGCCTGGCATTCGACCGCCTGCGCGATCGCGAGATGGTCGTCAAACTGTTCGGCGAACTGGGGCCGCGTTACAAGACCCGTCCCGGTGGCTACCTGCGCATCCTGAAATACGGCTTCCGCAATGGCGACAATGCCCCGATGGCGCTGGTCGAACTGGTTGACCGTCCCGAGACCGACGTCGAGCCGGTCGAGGCCGAGTAAACCGAGTCTGTGTCGCGATGTATGAAAAGCCGGGTTGATCCCGGCTTTTTTGCGCCCGTGTTTTGGAGATGCGTTGCTCTGACCGGTGCCTGTCCTTGCAGCCGGCTGATCCTGTCAGGCATAGTCGTGGCTGCACTCAAACCAGGAAAAAACTTGTGATCGTTCTCTTCACCGACTTCGGCGTGCGCGATCCTTACGTGGGACAGGTCAAGGCGCGCCTTGCCGAGCATGCGCCTGGCCAGCCGATAATCGACCTGCTGCACGAGGTGCCCGATTTCAATCCGCATGCAGGCGCGCATTTGCTGGCAGCGTTTGCCTCGGGTTTTCCGCCCGGTAGCGTGTTCCTTGCGGTGGTGGATCCCGGTGTCGGCACGCCACGCGACGCCGTGGTGGCGATGGCCGGCGGGCGCTGGTTCGTCGGGCCGGACAACGGCTTGCTGTCGGTCGTTTCCGCGCGCCATCCCGACACCCGGCTGTGGCGCATCACCTGGCAGCCCGAGGGCCTCTCGGCGACTTTCCATGGGCGCGACCTGTTTGCACTCATCGCCGCCGACATCGCGCGCGGCGAATTTCCTGCCGACAAGCTGAGCCCCATAGACAAACTGAAGGTCGAGTTCGACACCGGCGACCTGCCGCGGGTCATCTACGTCGACCATTACGGCAACGCCTGGACCGGCGTGCGCGGGGTACCGCAGGACGCACGCGTCAGCGCTGCGGGCGAACGCTTCAGGCACAGCGAAAGCTTCGGTTTCGTCGGCAAGGGCGAGGGGTTCTGGTTCATCAACAGCGTCGGCCTGCTTGAGCTTGCGGTCAACCGGGGCAGCGCCGCGGCTGACTTTGGCCTCAAGGTGGGTGATCCGGTTCAGGTGCAGCGGCTCAACTAGATCCTCTCAATCCAGCCCGATCAGGAGTGCCCGGTAGTCGTTGACGTTGGTGCGGGTGGGGCCGCTGACGACCAGATCGCCCAGCGCAGCAAAAAACCCATGACTGTCGTGAGCGGCGAGGAATTCGCCTGCGTCGAGGCCGAGCTTGCGCGCGCGAGGCAGGGTGTCCGGGCCGATCAGCGCGCCCGCATTGTCCTCGGTGCCGTCGACGCCGTCGGTGTCGCAGGCGATCGCCCACGCCGGCGTGTCTGCCAGTTCAAGCGCGAGCGCGAGCATAAATTCAGCATTGCGGCCGCCGCGGCCATGCTGCGGCCGCAGGGTGACGGTCGTCTCGCCGCCGGATATGAGTGCGATGGGGCGCGACTTCACGGCACGCGCCAGCGCGGCGTGCTGTTTGGCCACCGCCTGCGCATCACCCCTGACGCTGTCAGACAGCACCACAGCGGGGACGCCGTGTCGTTCGAAACACGCGCACGCGGCCTTGAGGCTGGCCTGTGCGCTGGCAATGACGCGGTTTTCCGTATGGGCGAAACAGGGATGGCCCGGTTTGGGCGTGTCGTCCTCCAGTGCGGTCCGTTCGAGGTGGTCACGCACGCCGGCGGGCAGCGCAATGCCGAAGCGTTGCAGCCGCTCGAGCGCATCGACACAGGTGGTGGGATCGGGCGCGCAGGGACCGGACGCAATATGGGTCGGGTCGTCGCCGACGACGTCGGAAATGATGAGCGCCAGGGTGCGGGCGCCATTCGCCGCCTG
>JBAVWB010000215.1:0-2386 GCA_049697615.1 Thiobacillus sp.
GCTTACAACCACGCACCGGCGCCCCCGCCGCGATTTTCGCACCCCAGCAATCACCACGGCATCGGGCCGGGGGCGGCCCTCCTGCACATTGAAGCTGACTAGTGCGTGGTCGGCTTCATCAGGTTGACCACCTGCGGCTTGGCCACCCTGGTCGACGAGCACGAACCGTCTACTGATACGCCCAGCTGTTGCTCGGCTTCGTGCAGCAGGTTGATCACGTCCACATAGAACTTGTCGTCCGCCATCATGCGCGCGGTGCGGCCGCCTTCGTTGGCGGCGAGCACGTCGGCGCCGTGGTTGATCAGCCATTCCACCACCGGGGCGTCGCCGCCACCGGCGGCCAGCATCAGCGGCGTGATGCCGAAAAAGATGCGGGCGTCGAGCGAGGCGCCGGCGTCGTGCAGCAACTCGATCACCTCGACGTAGCCGCGCTCGGTTTCGCCGTTGTAGGCGGCCTTGGCGATCGCCGTCCAGCCCTGCGGCGACTGGGCGTTGACGTCGGCACCGGCGGCGATCAGCACCTGCACCGCCGCGATATGGCCTCCGTGGGCGGCGTGCATCAGCGCGGTTTCGCCGGCTTCGTCGGCGGCAGCGTGGTCGGTGCCGGCCTCCAGCAAGGTTTTGATCTGGGCGGCATCGCCCGACTGGGCGGCGGCGAATAATTCCTGGGACATGGAGCACTCCTGCGTTTTTTCGGGACGGCTGAGAGCGTACAATTGTTGACTGATTTAATCAACTATTAGGCCTGCGCCATGCCGAATCGCCTCGCCACTGAACCCAGCCCCTACCTGCTGCAGCACGCCGACAACCCGGTCGACTGGTACCCCTGGGGCGCAGAAGCCCTGGAAAAAGCGCGCCGCGAGGATAGGCCCATCCTGCTGTCGATCGGCTATTCGGCCTGCCACTGGTGCCACGTGATGGCGCACGACTGCTTCGAGGACGCCGAGGTGGCGGCGGTGATGAACCGGCTGTTCGTCAACATCAAGGTCGACCGCGAGGAGCGTCCCGACCTCGATCAGATCTATCAATCCGCGCACCAGCTCTTGACCCAGCGCGGCGGCGGCTGGCCGCTGACGGTGTTCCTGACGCCCGACCAGACGCCGTTCTTCGCCGGCACCTATTTTCCCAAGACGCCGCGCTACCAGCTGCCGGGCTTCGTCGACCTGATGGAAAACATCGCCCGCGCCTGGCACGAGCGGCGCGGCGAGGTGCTGGCGCAGAACGAGGCGGTGCGCGACGCGCTGGCCCGCCAGCAGCCGGAGGCAGTCAGTCAGGCCGACCTGACCGACGCGCCACTCGCCCAAGCCATGCGCGATCTGGCGCAGGCCTTCGACCCGGTGTGGGGCGGCTTCTCCCGCGCGCCCAAGTTTCCGCGTCCAGGCGAGCTGTTTTTCCTGTTGCGGGCCGCGCAGCAGGGCAATCCGCAGGCGCGCGACATGGCGCTGTTCAGTCTGCGAAAAATGGCGTCGGGCGGGGTCGTCGACCAGATCGGCGGCGGTTTCTGCCGCTACTCGGTGGACGAACAGTGGGCGATTCCGCATTTCGAGAAGATGCTCTATGACAACGGCCCGCTGCTGCATCTGTATGCCGACGCCTGGGCGCTGACCGGCGAGGCCTTATTCAAGGCGACGGCCGAAGGCATCGTCGAATGGTTGCTGCGCGAAATGCGCGCGCCCGAGGGCGGCTTCTATTCCGCGCTCGACGCCGACAGCGAGGGCCACGAGGGCAAATTCTACGTGTGGACGCCGGACGAAGCGCGCGCAGTCCTCACCGCCGAGGAATACGCGGTCGCCGCACCGGCATACGGCTTCGACCTGCCGCCGAATTTCGAGAATGCAAGCTGGAATCCCATCCTCGCACGCCCCTTGCCGGACGTCGCCGCCGGGTTGGGGCTGACCGAAAGCGAGGCAGCAGCGCGGCTGAAAAGCGCGCGCCATAAGCTCTTTGCCGCACGCGGGTCTCGCGTGCGTCCCGGGCGCGACGACAAGCAGCTCACCAGCTGGAACGCGCTGATGATCGGCGGGCTGGCGCACGCCGGGCGGGTGATGACGCGCCCAGACTGGGTCGCCGAGGCGCACGCAGCGATCGATTTCCTGTGCCGGAATCTGTGGCGCGACGACCGCCTGCTCGCCAGCTTCAAACACGGCGAAGCGCGGCTCAACGCCTATCTCGACGACTACGCCTTCCTGCTCGACGCGCTGCTGGAAACCCTGCAGGCCGGCTACCGTGAACAGGACATGGCGTGGGCTCGCTCGCTCGCCGACGCCCTGCTGGCGCATTTCGAGGACCCGGTGGCGGGCGGCTTCTTCTTCACCAGCCACGACCACGAAGCGCTCATCACGCGCCCCAAGCCCGGCTACGACAATGCCACGCCGTCCGGCAACGG
>JBAVWB010000216.1:0-2163 GCA_049697615.1 Thiobacillus sp.
GGCCAGGCCGTCGTCGCCCACATCGCGATCAAGCCCACCTCGTCGATGCGCCTGCCCGGCCGCTCGATCGACCTCAACGGCCAGCCGATCGAGGTCGTCACCCACGGCCGACACGATCCCTGCGTCGGCATCCGCGCCACCCCCATCGCCGAGGCGCTGATGGCCATCGTGCTGATGGACCACGCGCTGCGCCACCGCGCGCAGTGCGGCGACGTGACGCCCGGCACGGTGCGGGTTCCGGGCTGAGTCCTCTTAATCCAGCGTCAGGCTCAGGCCCGCCGACACCGCGTAGTCGTGGGTGAGCTGGACGCCGTTTACGTTCTGGTAGATCGGCAGTTCAAGCTGGCCGTAAACCGATAGATTTCTGGACAAGGCGTACGCCAGGGCCGGCACCAGCGCCGCTTCGGTCCGTCCGCTGTCGTCCGGCTCTGCATTGACCCCCCGGTCGCGTCCCACATGGAGCAGGGTGCCCTGCAGGATCAGATCCAGTTTTCCGGTGATGGGGATCAGCCAGCCCGCCTGCACGCTGGCGCGCCAGCCTGGCCGGTAGCCGTCCTTTTCGTTGAGCGGCGCCTGCAGCGTCAGATTGGAAAACAGGCTGCCGGTCAGGGACAGTGGCGCGTAGGCCAGCCCGCCGCCCAGCAGCAGGTCGGTGGTCCCGCTGCCGGGCTGCACGCTGCGCTCCGCCTCGTCGCCATCCGCATTGCGCACATCGATTTTCCCCGTGGGCAGCTTCAGCCCGCCCTGCAGGCTCCACGACAGATCCTTTGCATGGTGGGCGGCGGGCTGATGGCGCAGCGTCAGGCGCGCATCGCCGATGTCGTCGAACTGCCAGGCTTCCGGGATGGGCGTGCCGTGATGGTGGTGGATGTGCAGGTGTTCGCGGTTCGAGTAGGGCAGCACCAGGCCTGCGCTCCACTCGGGCGCAAACCCGTATTCCAGCCCGAGCAGCGCGTTGCGGTTGAGCGTCTTGGTCTCTTCGTGATGTGAGGTGACTGCACCCGGCGAGAGTTTTTTGGTGCCCGCACGCAACTGGTCCTGCTTGAGATATTCCACCTGCCCCCAGACGCGCCAGCCCTGTGTCACCCCCTGGGTCAGCGACAGCCAGTCGTTCGATGCGCCGCAGAATGCGGCCCCGCAGCTGGCGTGTGCGCTTCCGCTCACGAGGCATCCGGCAATGATCAGCGTACGTAATGTTTTCATGTTGTCTCTCTCCCTGTTATTGGTGCAGCAGATTGTAGGGAGTCCGGCGGGACCGGCCGTGCGGCATATTGCCGCTCGGTTCAGGCGTACTATTTCGCACGTCGTTTCGTACCAGGCGAGTGCCGATACAATCGGATGCACGCGTGCCGGCTCGCTTGGCCGCGACACCCAGGGAGAAGACATGGAAGGGGCAAGACATTTCATCGCGGCCTGCCTGCTGGCGACGCTGGTGTGGCTGTCAGGACCGGCGCTGGCCATGGCGTCGCCGATGGCTGCCATCGATACCCAGATCGCCGCGCATCCGGATGAGACCGGCGTGATCGTGCTGGACACCGGTGAGGCGGCGCTCTTGGCGCGCGCCTGGCTGGCCGACCATGCGCAGCACACGATCGAGGTGCAGTACTTCATCTGGAGCAGCGACAACATCGGCATCCTTGCCAGCGAGGCGCTGCTGCGCGCGGCCGAGCGCGGGGTCAAGGTGCGCGTCATCGTCGACGACCTGCTGATCGACGCGCCCGACAAGACGCTGCTGGCGCTGGCCAAGCATCCCAGCGTCGACATCCGCATCTACAACCCCAAGCACCGGGTCGGCACGCCCTTCTACAAGCGCGCGCTCAACGTCGTCACCGACTTCCGCGGTGTCAACCAGCGCATGCACGACAAGACCTTTATCGTCGATGGCAAGGTCGCGATCACCGGCGGCCGCAACATGGCCGACGAGTACTTCGACTACGACCGCGAATACACCTTCCGCGACCGCGATGCGCTGCTGGTGGGCGAGGCGGCCCAGGCGATGCGGGCGAATTTCGACGCCTTCTGGGCCAGCAAGCTTGCCGTTCCTGTGGAGTCGCTCTACGACGGCTGGGGCCTGATGCAGAAGAACGTGAAGGTCGGCGCGGACGAGGTGCAGCAGGTCTACCGCGAGTTGCATGCCTACGCCGACAGGCCGGAGAACCTCGC
>JBAVWB010000217.1:0-10833 GCA_049697615.1 Thiobacillus sp.
GTCTCGGTCACCGCGTAGCCCTTGCGCCGGAAAGCTTCGCCCACCAAAGCCTCGAACTGCTGCCAACTCATATCGTTGAGCGCACCCCGGTCAGGGCTGGCAGCCACCTGCTCATGCAACGCACGGCGCTTGTAGCGGCCAAAGGCGGACATGGCCGCGCCCACCAGGAAAGCGAACGGCAGCAGATACTGGCCAAACAAAGCCAGCGTCCTGAAAAGCGTCTGGGTGACGAGTTGCCCCATCTGCCCGGGCTGCGTGACTGCCGTCACCTCAGCGGCAGCAATGTTGTGCAGCCAGACATACGCAGCAATCGCGAGCACCACCCCAACCCACCAAGGAAGCTTGCTGGTTATTTCGATCAAATCTTCAGTGAGGTTTTGTCTGCGGCGCGCCAATTGATATTCCTTATTATTTAAATGGAAAGCTCTGCCTGGTGCAGCGCGTTCACGCGGTTGCCCACATCGCCGACAGCAATTCCGCCTGCGCCAGCACCGTCTTGGTGGCTTCTTCCTGCAAGTCCGGCGGGAAGCCATGCTTTTTCAGAATGCGCTTCACCATCACCTTGATTCTGGCGCGCGCGCTTTCGCGCACGGCCCAGTCGATGGTCACGCTCTTGCGGACCTGGGTCACGAGTTCGGCAGCGATGACTTTCAGTTCGTCGTTACCCATCGCCTGCACGGCGCTTTCGTTTTCCGCGAGTGCCTCGTAGAACGCCACCTCGTCTTCGTTCAGGCCAAGGTCTTGGCCACGCTTGGTGGCGGCGTCCATTTCCTTGGCCAGCTTGATCAGTTCTTCAATCACTTCCTGGGTGGCGATGGCGCGGTTGTGATACGCGTTGAGCGTGTTCTTCAGCATCTCGGAAAAGGCGCGGCTCTGGACAAGGTTACGCATGGCGCGCGATTTGATTTCATCCTTGAGCAGCTTCGCCAGCAACTCTGCGGCGACGTTCTTGTGTTTCAGGCCGCGCACTTCGGCCAGGAACTGGTCGGAAAGAATGCTGATGTCCGGCTTCTTCAATCCGGCAGCCGTGAACACATCGATGATGCCTTCGTCGGCCATGATCGCCGTAGACACAAGCTGGCGGATAGCATGATCGAGTTCTTCCGGTGGACGCTGCGTGCCGGAGGTCTTTGCGAGCTGGGCCTTGATCGCCTGGAAGAAAGCGATGTCGTCGCGCAGCTCGATGGCTTCATCCGTCGCGGCACACAGCGCAAAGGTGCGGGAAAGGTCGGTCACCACCTGCACAAAGCGCTGCTTCCCGTCTTCCTGCTGCAACACATGCTCCTGCCCGGCTGGAATCAAACCGAGGCGCTCGGCGGACGTACCCGTCGTCCACTTGTCCCAGTCGAAGCCGTGCATGATGGCGCAGGCCACCTCGTGTTTTTCCTGCATCAGCGCAATGGCCTGGGCGGTATCGATGCTCGGACTGCCCTGGCCGCCGCTGTCGGTGTAGGTGGCGAGCGCGTGTTTCAACTGGTCGGCCAGGCCCAGATAATCCACCACCAGGCCGCCGGGCTTGTCGCGGAACACGCGGTTCACCCGCGCGATGGCCTGCATCAGGCCGTGGCCGTGCATCGGCTTGTCGGCATACATCGTGTGCAGGCACGGCGCGTCGAAGCCGGTCAGCCACATGTCGCGCACGATCACGATGCGGAACGGGTCACGGCTGTCCTTGAAGCGGGTCGCCAGATCGCGGCGGCGCGGCTTGTTGCGGATGTGCGGCTGCCAGTCCGGGCCGTCGTCGGCACTGCCGGTCATCACGATCTTCACCACGCACGCCTGCTTCTTCTCGGCCTCGATGTCGTCGCCCTGGGCGCTGGCCCAGTCGGGGCGCAGCTTGATGATGGCCTTGTAGAGGTCCACGCAGATGCGGCGGCTCATGCACACCACCATCGCCTTGCCGTCCATCGCTTCGAGGCGGCGCTCGTAGTGCTGCACGAGGTCTGCGGCAACGATTGCAATGCGCTTGGGGTCGCCCACCAGCGCCTCCAGCGCCGCCCATTTGGATTTGAGCTTCTGCTTCTTGTCTTCTTCCTCGCCCTCGGTGATCTCGTCGAATTCCTCGTCGATCTGCGGCAGCGCAGCCTGGTTCAGCGCCAGCTTGGCGATGCGGCTCTCGTAATAAATCGGCACCGTCGCCTTGTCCGCCACCGCGCGCTGGATGTCGTAGATGCTGATGTAGTCGCCGAAGATCGCCCGTGTGTTGGCGTCGTTCTTTTCGATGGGCGTGCCGGTAAAGCCGATGAAGGACGCATTCGGCAGCGCATCGCGCAGGTTGCGTGCCAGGCCGTCGATCAGGTCGTACTGGCTGCGGTGGGCTTCGTCGGCGATCACCACAATGTTCTGGCGATCGGACAGCAGCGCCATGCGCTCGCCCCGCGTCTCCGGAGAAAACTTCTGGATCGTGGTGAAGACCACGCCACCGCTGGCCACCTTGAGCAGCGCGCGCAGGTGCTCAACCGAATCGGCCTGCACCGGCATCTGGCGCAACAGCTCGTGGCAGCGCTGGAACTGCCCGAAAAGCTGGTCGTCCAGGTCGTTGCGGTCGGTCAGCACCACCAGCGTCGGATTTTTCATCGCCGGATGTCGCACCACGCGCGCGGCGTAGAACAGCATGGAAAAGCTCTTGCCCGATCCTTGCGTGTGCCACACCACCCCCGCGCGGCGGTCGCCCGGCTTGCCGCCGTGCATCCTGCCCGCCCAGTAGTGCCCCGGCTCCTGGCGCAGCAGGTTTTCATCCGCCATGCCGCTGGCGCGCACCGTCTCCTCCACGGCGGCGTTCACCGCATGAAATTGGTGATAGCCCGCGATGATCTTGTGCAGGCGGTCGCTGTCCGTGTCTTCCTCGAACACGATGAAATGCTGGAGCAGGTCCAGAAAACGGCGCGGCTCGAACACCCCGCGCACCAGCACGTCCAGTTCCAGCGCCGTCCTCGGCGCATCGCCCTCGCCGTTGATCGTGCGCCACACCTTGAACCATTCCTGGTTGGCCGTCAGCGAGCCGATACGCGCATTGCTGCCGTCGGAAACCACCAGCACCTCGTTGTAGTGAAACAGGCTGCAGATCTGCTGCTTGTAGGTTTGCAGCTGATTGAACGCCGACCAGATCGTCGCGTCCTCATCCGCCGCGTTCTTCAGCTCGATCACCGCCAGCGGCAAGCCGTTGACGAAGACCACGATGTCCGGCCGCCGGTTGTGCTGGCCTTCGATCACCGTGAACTGGTTCACCGCCAGCCAGTCGTTGGCCGTGGCGTCGTCGAAATCCAGCAGCCGCGCATGGTCCCCGGCAATGCTGCCGTCCGCACGCGGGTATTCCACCGGCACCCCGTCGCGCAGCATCGCGTGAAAGTTGCGGTTGGTCTGATTGAGCGAAGGCGTGCCGACGCGCAGCACCTTGCGTAGCGCATCCTCGCGCGCCTCTTCCGGCATCGCCGGATTCAGCCGCCAGATCGCCTCGCGCAAGCGCCCCGCCAACACCACATCGCCAAACGAGTCCCGTTCCGCCGATGGCTCGCCGGGCGCCAGTTGCGGGCCATGGCCGATGGTGTAGCCCAGCTCGCCGAACCAGCTCAGGGCGGCGTCTTCGACGATGGATTCGTTGAATGCATTCATGGTTTCGGAGGTTTGTGTTTCTTTGGCCTAGGCAGTTTCTGAAGCTGCTTCGCCGCCTTTTCAAAATCCGCGTCCACCGCACGCGGCGCAGAATCCAGCAAGGCACGATAGCGCCCATATTCCAGCTCGGCCTTCGCCCTGGCATTTTCGGCGGAAACCTTTCCCGCGTGATCCAGCAGTTCGCGCCCGGAGATTTTCAGGAACTCGTCCAGCTTCGTGATCCAGTCCCGCATCGTCATCGGCTTGCGTTCCAGCGCCTGAAGCTCCGCGTATTCGATGTAAAGGTTCACGATGCGGTTCAGAACCTGGAGCTCGTCTTCCGTCAGATAATTCTTGGCAACCGCCACATCCTCTTTCCGCACGATGCCGCCGGAGCGCGTGGCCTGCAATCCCATCAGTGGTTTCCGCGCATCGGCCCGCTCATGGATGATCTCAGCCGCTGTATGGCCATGGGTGGCCCAGTGCATCTTGTTCTGCACCGTGGCGAAGAACTGCTGGGCCAGCTCCGTGTCCGCCGCGTAGTCCACACTCGTAGCGTAAATGTCGAGCACCTTCTGATAAAACCGCCGCTCGGACGAGCGGATGTCCCGGATGCGTTCCAGCAGCTCGTCGAAGTAATCCTTCTGCCCCGGACCCGGCGGGTTCTTCAGCCGCTCGTCGTCCATGGTGAAGCCCTTCACCAGATACTCGCCCAAGCGCGCCGTCGCCCACTGGCGGAACTGCGTGCCGCGGTGGCTGCGGACACGGAAGCCCACCGCAAGGATGGCGGGCAAGCTGTAATGCATGACCGGGCGGGAGACCTGCCGCGAGCCCTCCAATCGAACTATTAAGTGGGACTTAATAGTTGCCTCCGCCGTCAGCTCCCCCTCAGCGTAAATTGCCTTCAGATGCAGGTTGATGTTGGGAACCGTCGTCTGGAACAGCTCGGCAATCTGGATTTGCGTCAGCCAGATGGTTTCGTTCTCAAACCGGCACTGGATGCGCGTACGCCCATCCTCGGTCTGGTAAAGGATGAATTCGGACTGGGGCAAGGGTTCGTCGCTCATGGATTTCTGAGCGCGTAGCGCCCGGTTTTGGGCGGATCCAACGACCAGGCATGAATCGGCACGGCCAGCCCCACAGTCACGCCATCACCTCAACATGCTTCATTTGGCCGCCTTTAGGCCCACGATGGCCGCTCGCAAAACTTGCAAGCAGATTTCAGCGGTGTGCTTGTCAGGGGCAAACCTCGAAGCCATCTGCTCGTAGGGATGGATGTAATTGCGAAAGTCGCGCATGACGTGGCTGAATTTCTTCACATCCAGGCGTAACAAGCCGACTTCGTGTGCCACATCGATCAAGTTGGCGAGCGTCCAATCCTGAAATGGCCTCACCTTTTCTGTCTCCTTGCTTTTCGGGCTGCTCCTCGCCTGGTTGAATGCGGCGGGATTCTTCAGCGCGATGTTCAAGAGAATGCCTTCAAGCACACTGCCGCACATGAAAATCGCGGCAAGTGATGCTCCAGCCTGGTGGCAGTCCATAGCCTCCCTGATTCGGGATTCGAGGATGGGCGCAATAGTGGGGTCGATGTCCAAGCCAACTACCGAGATCGCTCCAAAGTCTTTTTTAAGAAAATCCTCTTCGGTTTCTTCTGCCACGACTTCTTTGCCCATAAGGCGTGCAGCCGTCTTCAGGCATTCCGAGTATGTCTTGTCTGCGCGACCGTCTTTTCCTGACTCGTTCTGATACCGCCACAGTTCAAGCATGGCTTTGAGAACCCTGCCCACAACAACGTCAACATCCATCTCCCAAAAAGCACGCAGATGTTTCGCCTTCGATTCGCCGTTGTAGGAATAACGGCCACCGTAAATATCGATACCGCCATTCTCCCTAAAGAATTGGGAAAATGTCCGGTCAGTGAAGTCCAGCACGTAGCCGCTCGCCATCCCGAACAGATCCTCAAATCGCCGTTTCTCTAGACTCGTCAGGCTAGACACTGGCGATCCCTTCTTTGTCATCAGCCACACGGATGCCGGCCGACAGAAGCTTTGGCAGCAGAGTGTCGCTCAGAGCGGTAAGGAATGGGTAGATTGAAACATTCATGTTGCATAGGTCGCCGGAAACAGGCCAGCTAGTTCGGCGAGCGCTCGATCAATATTCTCGTCAGAAAAAATAGCCCTGTTCAGTTTTGGCGCCCACTCCTTGTTGGTAGCAATCACGCCCTTAACGGTCTCAGTTGTCGCGTCTTTGCCGTTGCACAACAAATCCAATACGGCAAAATCAACCGTAGCCAGAAGTTCCAGATCATCGTTTTTCTTGAAGCGAAACTTACCTATCACCCAGTCAATCGCGGCGCAAACGGGATAGTTCGGTACGTAGTTATCAATTTTGTCGATTTTGTCGCCCGCGACTAGACCTTCAAGGGCACCCGACTTTGCCTGTTTAACGTAGCCGTTCTGCAAAGCAATTTTTTCAGGGCCACCATACTTGGCCCAAGGACTGTAAGGACCGGCCGCTTTCTTCAAATAATGCCGCGTGACGTCGTCTTCAGCTTTGCGATGCGCCAAGTAGGCAAGTTTGTTGTATCGCTTTCGGCCCAAAGGATACTGCTCCGTTGCGAGCTTTCGAACGAGCTGGGAAATGACCACTGCCTCGACGAACTCATCGGTCGTTTTCCTTGCACTTCTGTCGGCAACGTATTCCTGGAACCGAAGGACGTTCGGTACGATTTGCCCGGCTTGCGCAACCCTCAACTCCCCACTCAGCAGCTTCGGCAGCAGAGCGTCGCGCAGGATGGCAAGGGTACGGGATTGGTAGAGGTTGGCGCTGATTTGTGCATAGAGCGGCGCGACTTTATCCGTGAAGGCGACCATGAGTTCCTTGGGAGGCAGCACGACAGGAATTGGGCGGAAATTCTGTTTGCTGATTTCGGCGAAGGTCGTGCCGGTGGCACGGCTTTCGATCTCGGCCATATTCGTCTGGCACCAGTTCAGCATGAAATAGTTTGAGGCGCGCTCGTTGCACTTCATGGCGATAAAGCCTTGATTGATGGCAACAGGCATGGCGGCGATGGCGAGATAACCGACGGGAGCACGGGAGGAAAGGAGGAGCGTACCGGCGGGAAGTAGACCGGACGAAATCTTGGCGATGCCGGCGTCGGTGAGCTTGCGGTCAGTGTCGAGGAGGACAGGTGCCTGGAGCGAGGAGAAATCCTTCGGCGTCGTCCAGTGGTGCAACCCACCTTCCCAATACTTCGGTTCGGCGGTGCTTGGCGTGCCGCCGCCGACGCAATCGACCACTTGGCCAACCTGCTCAACAGTCCACCCCTGCGGAATATGGCCGAGGGAAGAGTCTTGGAAGTGGGCGGGGAAAAGCGCGGCAGTGGCAACGTCAAGGCCAGTGGGTTGGCGGCCATCGAGTTTGGCGCGGACGGGATCGAAATCGACGAACCAGCTCTGGAACAGCGCCTGCGCCATCGCTTCCAGCGTCGCGTTCATCCGCCGGTTCAACTCGATCTTGTCGTCCATCATTCCGAGGATGTGCGCGATGGCTTTTTGTTCGGTAAGCGATGGAAGGCTAATTTCCAAGTCACCGAGAACACTGCAATAAAGATTCCGTTGAACACTACCCGTAGCCAGTTCTTCAATCACACTGCGCCGATGGAGCAATGAGTAAAAAATAAAACGGTTATCGCATTTCTGAAGGTCAACACGAATGTTAATTACTGCGCGGTTACCGCACATGAAATCCTTCAAAATTCCTAGTCGACCAATCGTTCCTGATTTACTGATTGCCAATGTATCTGGCTCAAATAGCAGCGCACTCTTCCCAGCGCTCTCATATCCGGTCCTCGATAGGCGGCGACTGGTTTCCAAAACAAAGGAATCATTAAGGTCGACAGCACGTAGCCATTTGACTTCGTCCCCAAAGTACTCAGGTATACCTTGAGGTGGGTTGACATAGCCCTCCTGAAAGGCGGCGCATTCTCGAAGTTTTACAGTGCGCATGCCTTCGGATTCAACCTCCATATCCCAACTCCTGGAGATTGATACGAATGGCCTGTTCTAGCTTCGCGGACTCGGCGAATTGCGTGTTCAACTCAGCAACGAGGCGAGGCATCTTTTCCTCGAATGGTTCGCCGTCGTCTTCGACTACCTCAGCGCCAACATAGCGGCCGGGAGTAAGGACAAAGCCGTGCGCGGCAATTTCTGTAGTAGTGGCCTCTTTACAAAACCCGAGGCGGTTCTCGAATCGGCCTGTTCCTTTATCACCGCGCCACGCATGGTATGTGGCCGCGATGTTCTGAATGTCTTTATCGGTCAACTCAAGGTGAACACTGCTAACCATCCGCCCGAGCTTCCTAGCGTCGATGAAGAGGGTCTGCTTGCGGCGGTCGCGGCGCTTGCCGTCGTTTTTGTTCTTGGTGAGGAACCACAGGCAGACGGGAATTTGCGTGCTGTAGAAAAGCTGGCCGGGCAGCGCGACCATGCAGTCCACTAGGTCGGCCTCGATGATCGCCTTGCGGATATCGCCTTCGCCGGACTGGTTAGAGGACATGCTGCCGTTGGCCAGCACAAAGCCGGCGTAGCCGTCGGGCGCCAGGTGGTGGATGAAGTGCTGCACCCAAGCGAAGTTGGCGTTGCCCTTGGGCGGCACGCCGTATTGCCAGCGCACGTCGTCGTCCACGCGGTGCCAGTCGGAATCGTTGAAGGGCGGGTTGGCGATGACGAACTGGGCCTTGAGGTCCTTGTGCAGGTCGCGCCGGAAGGTGTCGGCCTGTTCAACGCCGAAGTCGGCTTCGATGCCGCGAATGGCGAGGTTCATGATAGCCAGGCGGCGGGTGGTGGCGTTGCTCTCCTGGCCGTAGATGCTGAGGTCGCCGATGCGGCCGCCGTGTTCGAGGACGAATTTTTCCGACTGCACGAACATGCCGCCGGAGCCGCAGGCAGGGTCGTAGACGCGGCCCTTGTAGGGGGCGAGCATTTCGACGATGACGCGGACGATGCAACTGGGGGTGTAGAACTGGCCGCCGTTCTTGCCTTCGGCGCTGGCGAAGCGGGTGAGGAAGTATTCGTAGACGCGGCCGAGAAGATCGACCGAGCGGTGCGATTTGCCATCATCACCCTCTACCGCGTCGGCAATAAGCGTGATGGTGCCGATGAGGTCGATGAGTTCGCCGAGGCGGTGCTTGTCGAGCGCGGGGCGGGCGTAGTCCTTGGGCAGCACGCCCTTGAGGCGCGGGTTGTCGCGTTCGAGCGCAACCATGGCGTCGTCCGCCACCTTGCCGATGGTGGGCAGTCTGGCCGAAGCCATGAGGTGCGACCAGCGCGCCTCTTTCGGCACCCAGAAGACATTCTCGGCGCGGTACTCGTCGGCGTCCTCGGGGTCGGCGCCTTCGTAGTCGCCCTTGCCTTCGACGAGCCTGGCGCGCATTTCCTCGAAGGCGTCGGAGATGTATTTGATGAAGATGAGGCCAAGCACGACGTGCTTGTATTCCGCCGCGTCCATGTTGTTGCGCAGCTTGTCGGCGGCGAGCCAGAGCTTGGCCTCGAAGCCGATGTTGGCGCTGGTGTCGCCGTTTTTCTTTTTTGTTGCCTTTGCCATATCCCTTGGATGATTTCCTGGGCCGGCCATTACCGAACCCTGCAAAACTTCAGTAAAGGGGGCGGGTTATCACGCCCGCCCCTGTGTTTGTTATCCAACGTATCTTCGCACAAGCCGCTTGTTTTAATTTGTCGATCTCATCGACACGTTTTCCAGATATGTCGATAAAAACGCTTTTCATCGACATATCCCTGCCTCATAGCAACTGAGAGACCTCAAACACGGCATCGATGGACCGGCCGTTCCAGCTGTATTCGAGATAGGCGGCATGCAGGCAGTTTTTCAATAATGCCGTGCTGAAGGCAGCCAGGCATTCGCCCGAGGGGTGCCGCACCGAGGGGTAAAGAATGCCGCGTACCCCGTCGGACCTGAGTTTTCGCCCGATGCCCTGGGCATGACCGTAGTCGTCGGGATCGACGATGCGCGGGTCGGCCTGGCTTGCCTCGCGCAAGTCGGCCACCTCGCCCTTCGCTTTCACTGTGTAGAGCCGCATTTGCAGGCGCATGGGTGGCTCGTGGGTGGCCTCCATGAAAAGGGCCGCGTGATAGCGGGTTTCGGCGATGGCGGTGTCCTGCTTGCGTGCGCAATAGAACACGCCATAGGTGCCGTCGCTGAAGCGGCTGCCCTGCGGGTTGAGATGGGTGAAGGCGGCCATGATGCAGGTGCTGCCGGGGCCGAACAGCCGCTCGTCGGGGGGAACCAGGCTGATCTCGCCGACTTCGTCGCGGATGCGGTCGTTGGTCATGGCCTCCAGCGCATAGAGGGCGTCAAAATCCTCCGGGCTGGCCACGCGCTCGAACAGGCCGATGGAAGGAAAGCGGCTGGGAATGACGCGCCAGGCCGGGTTCCAGCTCAGGCGCGTGGCGGGGGTGGTCAAGCCCAACCGCGCCTATGCCCAGCCACCGCGGCGGGCGTCCAGATACTGGCGCACGGCCAGCAGGTCGGCGACGTTGCCGCCGAGCATGCGGTCGAGCGCGCTCTTGCCGCCGAAGAGCGGGGCGGTATTGGGCTTCTTCACCCAGGCATCGGCCGATGCCGTTGAAGGCAGCAGAACCTGCAGCGCCTTGTAGATGCCCAGCAGGTAGGACAGGCGCTCGAGGGTGTCGCGCTTGAGGTCGGCGGACTCGGGGGCGGATTTCCACTTGAAGAAGGTGGAGCGGCCCGGGGTGCCCAGCAGCACCATCTGCTCGTCGGTGTTGAGCCCCCAGTCGCGCGCGATGTTGAAGAAGGCGCGCAGGCCGGCGGCGGACAGGTCGCGGCTGCTGGGTTTGTTCTGGGGCTTGACGGCTTGTGCTGGGGTTGGCATTGCAGGCTCCATACCAGTGTTGGAATGTACTGATAACGGAAAAGTAGTCCATTTATGGACTTTTTGCAATGGGGCGTTGGGCCGTCATCGCGAGGCCCGAAGGGACGCGGCATACGATTCCACACGCACTTCAGTGCGTAGTGGATCGGAGTCCCCTTGTGGGGCGATCCAGAGATTGTGATTACGCTGACGTTCTGGATTGCTTCGCTGCGCTCGCAATGAACTGTGCTTGGAGTCAAGCATATTCAGCCGAAAAAGGCGCATTGGTCGTTGCCACCGCGAAGGCCTGCCTCAACAATTTATGTGCAATCGCGACATTAATGACCTTCGCC
>JBAVWB010000218.1:0-10061 GCA_049697615.1 Thiobacillus sp.
CTGCCAGCCGGCCATGACGCGCGGGCAGGGTTTCATCCTGCGTGTTCCACAAGGTGGCGCCGATCACGCCATTGCGGTCGGCGGTGGCGAACGCGAGGACGGCAGCCACCCGCGCCGCCTGGGTGACCTTGAGCCGTTTGCGCGTGCCGAAGCGCATGGTGGCGCCGCGGTCCACCACCAGATGCACCATCGGCTGGCGCTCCTCGCGGTAGATTTTGAGATGGGCACGGCCGGTGCGCGCGGTGGTGCGCCAGTCCATGTCGCGAATGTCGTCGCCCGGGCTGTACGGGCGCGATTCCTCGAAATCCAGGCCGCGGCCCAGCCAGCGCGAGGCCCAGTCGCCGGCATGGTGATCGTGCACCTCGCGCACCGGCAGCGTCGCCAGCAGGCTCGCCTGCGCGGCGAGCCCGGCGATCTCGTCGGCCGCGATCAGCGGCGCATGGACCGACGCCGCAGCATCGGGCTGCGCAGGACGCCGCAGCCAGGACTTCAGATGCGCCAGTCTCACGGCGCGGGAACGGCCTCGAGCAGGCCGGCGATGAAGGCATCGCGGTCGAGTTTCTGCAGGCGCGCATCGAGGCTCAGCGTGATGCGGTGGCGCAGGCAGTCGGCGGCCAGTTCGCGCACGTCGTCCGGCGTCACGTAGTCGCGGCCGCGCAGATAGGCCGCAGCCGCCGAAGCGTGCAGCAGGGCAAGCGAGGCGCGCGGGCTGGCGCCCACGTCCACCGTTTTCTCCCAGTGGGCGCACCATTCGCCGGGCGCGCGGGTGGCGCGCACCAGGGCGACGATGTAGCGCTCGACCGCCTCCGACACATGCACCTGCCGCACCTCCTCGCGCGCCGCCAGCACGGTGGCGGTGTCGATCACCGCCGTCAGAGGGACATGGCCGGCGCTCGCTTGCGCACGGTCGCGGCGCAGGATGTCGAGTTCTTCGGCGTCGCTGGGGTAATCCAGCGAGACGTGCAATAAAAAGCGATCAAGCTGCGCTTCCGGCAGCGGATAGGTGCCCGCCTGTTCCAGCGGATTCTGCGTCGCCATCACCATGAACAGCGGCGGCAGCGGGCGCGTCACGCCGCCCACCGTGATCTGGTGCTCCTGCATCGCTTCCAGCAGCGCGGCCTGCACCTTGGCGGGGGCGCGGTTGATCTCGTCGGCGAGGATGATTTCGTGGAACAGCGGGCCTTCGACGAATTCGAACTGGCCCTCGTGGTAGATATCGGTTCCGGTCAGATCGCCCGGCAGCAGGTCCGGGGTGAACTGGATGCGGCGGAAGCTGCCGTGGATGGCGGCGGCGAGCGTCTTCACCGCGGTCGTCTTGGCCAGCCCCGGCAGGCCCTCCACCAGCACATGGCCGTCGGCGAGCAGGCCGATGATCAACCGGTCGAGCAGGGTCTCCTGGCCGACGATGACCGTTGACAAGGCATTGCGCAGATCAAGGATGCTCGACTGTCTGGACATGGTTTTTCAGGCTCGATAGTGAAGAAGAATCATGGTGGCGATTCGTGCGGCTTGGGAATGGTCAAAAAGGCTGCCTTCTGTCGGGAGATACGGCATCAGCCGGGCAGACGTTCCACCATCCAGTACAGACCGGTGAGCGCGATCAGTGCCGACAGCGGCATCACCACCCGCGTGCGGTACCACGGCTTGTTGCGGAACCCATAGCCGACAGTCAGAAACGCGATCGCGATCACCGCCAGCTGTCCGCCTTCCACGCCGACATTGAAGGCCACCAGGCCGGTGACGAAATCCTCGCGCGGCAGCCCGATCTCGGTCAGCACGCCGGCAAAGCCGAGCCCGTGCAGCAGGCCGAATGCGAACACCACGAACACCCGCCACGCGTGCAAGCGGGAAGTGAGCAAATTCTCCACCGCCACCGCCACGATCGACGCGGCAATCAGCGGCTCGACGACAGCCGGCGACAGCGCGATCACGCCATACACGCTCAAGGCCAGCGTGATGGAATGGGCGAGCGTGAAGGCCGTGACCTGCCACAAGAGCGGCGACAGCCGGGTGCTCAGCAGGAACAGGCCGAGCACGAACAGCATGTGGTCCAGGCCCTTGGGCAGGATGTGCGTGAAGCCGAGCACGAGGTATTGACCGAACACCTCGGTGCGCGTGGCGCGGGCGACGGCACCGGCGATCGGATACGCCGCGCTCGCCTCGCCCTCCCGCACCCAGCCGGCGACGATCTCGCTCTCCCCTGCCCGGTGCAGGCGCAGCACGCTGCCGCCATACTGCGGCGCATAGGTCCAGCGCAGGGTCTTCGCGCCGGGCGGGATGCTGCCGATGAGTTGCAAGGTGGTGAGCCGCGCGCGCGCCAGATCGCCGGGATCGGAAATGTCGACGGCCGAGATATCCGGCACGTCGCGCACGCCGTCGAACGCCAGGCGCACGCCGTCACGGTATTGTGGCCAGAAGGCGCGGATGCGTGCTTCCAGTTCGCTTGCCGGCAAGGCGCGCAAGTCGTTGTAGCGCGCCGCGTTCGGCGACTCGTCGGTATCGCTGTGCGCCGGGCTCACGCCGGCCAGCAAGGCTTCCATGTTGGCCTGCAGGCTGACCTGGTAGCTGCCGTCAGCGTGCAGATGCACATCGACGATGGCCGGGCGGATCTCGTGCGCTGCGGCCGGCAGTGCGAACAGACAAAACAGGCATCCGAGCAGCAGTCGAAACGCGTCGCGAATGGACGTGTTGCAGGGGGTGTTATGCTTCATGAATTCATCATCCCTATGGCCTGTGCACGCAATGAGTAACCCAAATAGGTGGCGCGAGTGTAGCCGATCCGGATGGCTGCTGGCCGCCCTGCTGTGGCTGGTGGCGCCCGCCTCGGCGCATGAATTCTGGATCGAGCCGGCCAGCTTCCGGCCGCCCGTCGGCAAGCCGCTGGACGTTCACCTGCGGGTCGGCCAGGAGTTTCGCGGCGACGCCGTGATCTACCTGCCGGAGACGTTTGTACGCTTCGACACGATCACCGCGCGCGGCAAGCAAAGCGTCACCGGCATTCCCGGCGACGATCCGGCCGCGCGCCTGACCCCGGCCGAGCCCGGGCTCATGCTCATCGCCTTCCAGAGCACGCCTTTCGAGCTGAAGCTGGATGCCAAGACCTTCGAGCGCTACCTCGCCATGGAGGGGCTGGACGGGATCCTCGCGTTCCGCAAGCAGCGCGGCGAACAGGACAAACCGGCCCACGAGATCTACTCGCGTTTCGCCAAGTCGCTGATCGCGGTCGGCGGTCGCGACGACGGCCTCGACGCCCGGCGGCCCATCGGCCTGCGCCTGGAACTGGTGCCGCAGACGCCCCTCTACCGTCTCAAGCCTAACCAGGCGCTGGAGGTGCAGCTGTTGTACGAAAGCCGGCCCATCGCCGATGTGCAGGTGATGGCGTTCTCGAAGACCCAGCCCAGGAACAAGCTGCTCGCGCGGACCGATGCCCAGGGACGCGCGCGCTTTGTGCTGCCGCATGGCGATATCTGGCTGCTGTCCGCCGTCCACATGATCCCGGCGCCGGCCGGCACCCAGGCGGACTGGGAAAGCTTCTGGGCCTCGCTCACCTTCGACACCGCCGACCGGCGTTGAAGCTGGCACCCATGCGCCCGGCCGTCTCAAAAGATTAGGCTGGTGCGTGGCCACTCAGGTTTTTTCTCCTGACACCAGCAGCATTCCGCCCCATGGCAATACGGCGGGCACCCCTCGCTCCACCCGGATAGCCCAGCCGGATCCTGAAGGCAGATAAATGGCCGAACGCAGCGTCAGGTTTTTCACCGGCAATCCCGAGAACAGTTCGCGCACCTCGCGTGCGGTGTGCCATCGCGCGCCGCGATAGGCACCGCTGCCGCCGTGCCGGCCTTTTTGCCAGTACAGCAGGCTGGACCGATTGAGCCAGCCGATGGCAAAGCGACGGCGCGTTACCCGCACGGCCTCGGCTACAGCCTGCCGCTCGTCGTCGACAAAGCACAGCGCGGCGATGGACAGCACGTGGTCGAAACTGGCGTCGGCGAACGGCAGGTCGCGGGCGTCCCCTTCCACCCAGCTCAAGGCCGGACTGCTGTGTACGCGCGCGTAATCCAGCCAGGCGGATTGGGGATCGAGCCCGGTGGCGAGGAGATCGTCAGCCGCGGCGCGGCGGGTGAACCAGCCGGTGCCGCAGCCGATGTCGAGCAGGCTCTCGCCCGCCTGCGCAGCGAGACCGCGTGCCGCCAGCGCGTATTCGGTCTCGCCGATCCAGCGTCCGCGCGGGGTCCGGTACCAGGCGTCGTATTCGGCCAGCTCCAAGAATCAATGCCCGGCCGGCGCGCTGGCACGGGCGTGGGCGTCGAAACCGCCCTTGGCTTTCCAGCCCTCGATGCCGTCCTGCAGCACCTTGACGTTGTCGTAGCCCAGAAGACGAAGCGCGAACACCGCCTGTGCCGACAGCGAGCCGGAGTTGCAGTACACCACCACCATGCGGTCCTTCGGCAGTTCGGCGCGACGCGCCACGGCCTGACGCCACTCGATGTTGACCGCGCCGGGGATATGTTCCTTCGCGTACTGGGCGGCGTCGCGTGCATCAACGATTAAGACCTTCTTCCATTCCGCTTTCGGGATCTGCTCGGGCCAGATCAGGCTGCTGCTGTATTCGGCGAAGTCCATGTAGCCGGAAAGCGCATCGACCACGGCGGGATTTTCATCCGCGTGAACCGGTGCGGTGAGCAGGGCAAGGCTGGCGAACAGGGCCATCAAGATTTTATTCATACGGATTCCTTTTTGAGCCGGATCAATCGGCCGGGTTGAGTCGCGGGTGCGTTTCCTCACATGCCAACAGGACGATGGTGCCCGAGACGAACATGGCGCCGGCGGTGAACCAGAAGCCCGCTTCGATGCCGCCGAACAGCGCGGCCACTGCGCCCAGCAGCAGCGCGCCGATGCCGTAACCGAGATCGCGCCAGAAGCGGTAGATGCCGATGGCCGAACCGCGCCAGTTGGGATGCGCGATGTCGGACACGGCGGCGGACAGCGTGGGATACAGGAGCGCCATGCCGAAGCCCATCACCGCGGCGGCGAACGACCACCACAGCTCACCCTCGCCCAGCAGCACCAGGCCAACGCCGGCGCCGCACAGCCACATGCCCCAGACGATGGGCTTTTTGCGGCCGATGCGGTCGGACAGGTGGCCGGTGAGGAATTGGGAGATGCCCCACACGAAACCGTATACGCCGACCACCCAGCCGATGCCGGCAAGCGAGAGGCCGTGCTGGTAGAGATAGACAGGGAAGAACACCCACACCAGCGCGTCGACGAATTTCTCCACCAGCCCGGCCTGGCTGACCGACGCCAGACGCGCATCGCGCCACGACATCAGAGTGAATACTTCCCAGGTGCTGGGCTTATCGGAAATATTGGCGGGGTAGCGCGGCTTCGGACCGGTCATCAATCCTGCAGCGTGCTTTTTGCCTTCGGCATGCGCCCATGGCAGGGTGTCCTTCACCCACAGCAGGGTCAGCAGGCCGGCCAGCGCCACCACCGTCAGGCCGAAAATCATCAGGCCTTCGCGCGGCCCGTAGGCGGTGGCGAGATAGCCGGTGACAATGCCCGCCACCGCCACGCCGAAGTAGCCGGAGAACTCGTTGAGCCCGATGGTCAGCCCGCGCTGGTCGGCGTGGGTGAGGTCGAGCTTGGAGGTCTGCGTCATCGACCAGGCGAGGCCCTGGTTCACGCCCAGCAATACGGTCGCCGCGACGATCCAGCCCCAGCTCGGCGCGTACAGGATCATGAAGGGAATGGGCACCGCGGCGAGCCAGCCGATGAACAGCACCTTCTTGCGGCCCATGCGCTCGGACATGCGCCCGGCGACGAAATTGAGCGTGCCCTTGACGAAGCCGAAGGCGGTGACGAAGGCCATCAGCATCATGAACGAGCCCTTGGCGACGCCGAACTCGGATTCGGCGAGCGCCGGCACCACGGTGCGGAACATGCCGATGGTGAGGCCGACGAAGAACACCTGCACCAGTTGGTGCGAGAACTGGGCGAGGTTGTGGCGGATGCCGTAGCGGTACTCGTCCACCACGTGGGCCACGTTTGGGGTCAGCGACATGTTCAGCGACCGAGGTTGAAGGCGACCATGCGATCCATTTCCGCGGGGCGCGGCGGGATCGTCTCGGTCAGCGCGGCGACAAACTCATCGCGGCTCATCGACAGCATCGGATTCGAGCGCTTCTCGAAACCCAAGGTCGACATCGGCTTGCCCGACATGCCGGCACCGCAGACGCTGCCCGAAGTGTGGCCGGGATACAGTTCCACCTCGGCCGGCAGGGTGAGCAGACGCTGCTGCAGGGTGTCGTAAAGCTGCCCGGCCATCTCGGCTTCCTGTCCGGCCAGATCGGGGCGGCCGGCGCTGCCGACGAAGAGCGTGTCGCCGCTAAGGACGAACCAGGGCACTTCGGTGCGGCGCTTGTCGGTGACGACCAGGCAGATGGAGTCGGGCGTGTGGCCCGGGGTGTGAATCACATCGACGAGGACGTTGCCGACCTCGATGCGCTGCTTGTCCACGAGCGGCTCGAAGGGATAGTTCACGCGGCTGCGGTTGGACTCATGCAGGCAATAGACCGCGCCGGTCAGTTCAGCGAGCTTGCGGCCGCCGGAGAAATGATCGGCGTGCACGTGCGTGTCGATCACGTGGGTGATCTTCACGTCCTGCTTCGCGGCTTCGTCGATGAACCACTGCTCGTCACCGAGCACGGGATCGACCGCAACGCCGACATGGCACGAGCCGCAGCCGAAAAAGTAGGACAGGGTGGCGTCCTTGGCGAGTAGTTGACGGAAAAACATGAGCAATCTCCAGTTCTTTATTGATTGACGGTGTCCAAAGGCAGCCCGGCGGCACGCCATTCCGGCACGCCATTCTGCAAGCGCATGGCGTGAATGCCTTGCTCACGCAAGAGCGCGACGGCTTCCTTGCCCCACAGGCAGAACGGGCCGCGGCAGTAGGCGACGACAGGCTTCTTGCGCGGCAGCTCACGGACGCGCGCACGCAATTCACCCAGCGGCATCGATTGCGCATGCGGCAGATGGCCGGTGTCGTATTCCTCGCGCGGCCGCACGTCGATCACCACCACCTCGCCGCGGGCGGCGCGCTGCAGCAATTCCGCGGGGGCGAGCGGCGACAGTTCGTCGCTGTGCTCGGCCAGTTGCGCCAGGGCCAGTTGCAGTTCGACCAGCCGGTCTTCCGCCAGCGCGCGTAGCGCCACCCAGAAATCTCCAACCGCCAGCGAGGACACCCGATAGTGGATGTACTTGCCGTCGCGCCGGGTCTCCACCAGCTGGGCCTGGCGCAATTCCTTGAGATGCGCGCTGGCGAGCTTCACGGAAATCTGCGCGTCGGCGGCGAGTTGCTCGACGGTCTTTTCGCCCTGGCAGAGGATTTCGATCAACTCCAGCCGCTTGGGGCTGGAAATGGCCTTGCCCATGCGGGCGACCTGCGCGTAAAGGCGGTCCTTGATGCTGCGGCTGGAATCGGTCATGCGACGCCTCTGTCATTGAAACATTCTAACGATCGTTAGATTAATAAAGAAAGCGAGGCGGTGCAAGCGGTATTTTTCACCCATCCTCCCACCCGCCGGCCACCCCGCCTCGGTCAAGCGGGATGAAGCGGACGACGGTGTGGAAATGGGCGGAGGGTGATAGTCTCGATTCAGCCCGATCCCGAGAATTTCCCATGCGCACCGAAACCCCGAACACGATCTATCTCAAGGACTACGTGCCCCCCGCCTGGCAGGTCGACACGGTCGATCTGCAGGTCGCGATCCACCCGGACCACGCCGAAGTGCGCGCCAGGCTGGCCTGCCGGCGCAATCCGCAGGGGGCCGGCGGCGCCTTCGTCCTGAATGGCGAAGACCTCGCCCTGCAGGCGGTGAGCCTCGACGGCGCCGCGCTCGACCCCGCGCGTTATAGCGTTGCCGACGACACGCTGAGCATCGCCGGCCCGCTGCCGGACGCCTTCGTGCTCGAAACCGTGGTGCGCCTCGAACCGGACAGCAACACGCAACTCTCCGGCCTCTACCGCTCGCGGGACGGCTACTTCACCCAATGCGAAGCCGAGGGCTTCCGCCGCATCACCTTCTTTCCCGACCGCCCCGACGTGATGGCGCGCTACAGCTGCACCATCGAGGCCGATGTCGCACGCTTCCCGCAGCTGCTTTCCAACGGCAACCGGGTCGCGTCCGGCATCAGCGAGCACGACGCCTCGCGCCGCTGGGCACTCTGGGAGGATCCCTTCCCCAAGCCCTGCTACCTGTTCGCGCTGGTCGCCGCGAAGCTGGACGTGCTGGAAGATGAATTCGTCACCCGTTCCGGCCGCACCGTGCGCCTCGCGGTGTATGTCGAGCCCGGCAAGCTCGACCAGTGCGGCCACGCCATGGCGGCGCTGAAGAAATCGATGCGCTGGGACGAGGAACGCTTCGGCCTGGAGATGGACCTCGACCACTACATGATCGTCGCGGTGGGCGACTTCAACATGGGGGCGATGGAGAACAAGGGCCTCAACATCTTCAACACCAAGTACGTGCTGGCCCGCCCCGACACCGCGACCGACACCGACTACCAGGCCATCGACCGCGTCGTCGCCCACGAGTACTTCCACAACTGGACCGGCAACCGCGTCACCTGCCGCGACTGGTTCCAGCTGTCCCTGAAGGAGGGCCTCACCGTCTTCCGCGACCAGGAGTTCGGCGCCGACACGCATTCGCGCGCCGTCACCCGCATCCAGGACGTGCGCGCCCTGCGCGTCGGCCAGTTCCCCGAGGATGCCGGCCCGATGGCGCATCCGGTGCGCCCGGCGTCCTACGCCGAGATCAACAATTTCTACACCGCCACGGTCTACAACAAGGGCGCCGAAGTCGTTCGCATGATCCACACCCTGCTCGGGCGCGCGGGATTTCGCGCCGGCATGGACCTCTACTTCCAGCGCCACGACGGCCAGGCCGTCACCTGCGAGGACTTCGTCGCCGCCATGCAGGATGCCTCCGGCGTCGACCTCGCCCGGTTCCGCCGCTGGTACGCCCGCGCCGGTACGCCGCGCCTCAAGGCCGAGGGGACATGGGACGCAGCGGCGCGGCGCTACACGCTGACCCTCACGCAAAGCCTTGCACCCACTGCCTACGAGCAGCGCCTGGCGGAGGCGGGCATGTCGATTGTCGAAGGCCCGCTGCACATTCCGGTCGCGCTCGGCCTGGTGCTGCCCGACGGCACGGACGCGCCGCTGCGCCTAGTGGGCGAGACCTCGCCGCAGGGCAACACGCGCGTGCTGTCGCTCACCGAAACCCGCCAGACCTTCGTCTTCGAGGACATCGCGGCCGCGCCGGTCGCCTCGCTGCTGCGCGACTTTTCCGCGCCGGTGCAGCTAGATTTCGAGCAGACCGATGCCGAGCTCGCGCATCTGATGGCGCACGACGCCGATGCATTCAACCGCTGGGAGGCCGGCCAGCGCCTCGCCACCCGCGTGCTGCTCGCCGGCATCGAAGCCGGCGGCGACGGCTGGATTCCCGAGGCCTTCGTCGCCGCCTGCGGCCGCGTGCTCGACGCCGGACTCGTTCTCGACCCCGCGCTCGCTGCCGAAGCGCTGGTCCTGCCGGCCGAGCAGGTACTGGCCGAGGCGATGGCCGGCCGCGGCGAGGTCATCGACCCCGAGGCGATCCATCGCGCGCGCGTCAGCCTGCGCCGCCACTTGGCGATGCAATTGCGCGACCGCTTCGAGACCGTGTGGACCACGCTCGCCCCGGCCGAACCCTACGCCCCGGACGGCGCCCAGGTCGGCCGCCGCGCCCTGCGCAATCTCTGCCTCGGCTATCTGGCTGAAAGCGACGACGCCACCCTCAAGGATGCCGTGTTGCCGCGCCTGCTGGCCCAGTTCGAACAGGGCGGCAACATGACCGACGTCATCGCCGCGCTTGGCACGCTGGCCAACCTCGACCTGCCCGAACGCGAGACGGCGCTGGCGGCGTTCTACGCGCGCTGGCAGGACGAAGCGCTGGTGGTCGACAAGTGGCTGCAGGTGCAGGCGACGTCGCGCCTGCCCGGCACCGCGGCGCGGG
>JBAVWB010000219.1:0-7573 GCA_049697615.1 Thiobacillus sp.
CACCCGCGCGCATGCGCGGGTCGAAATTTTCGGCATCCCGCGGCCAGTAGCGGGTCAGTTGCACCCGCCGCAAAACTGGCGCATTCGGGGTCAGGTTCTGCTCGACGTCGAACACGAAGCGCTCGCCACGCGCGTTGGCGTGGGGCAGGTCGGCGATTACGCCGACCAGCTCGATATCCACCCCCTGCCAATGCGCGGGCAGGCGTTCGGCCAGCCGCGCATCCGCCCGCCAGGCCGCCCAGGCAAAGCCCAGCGCCACGCACAGCAGCGCGATGCCCAGGCGGCGGGCGAATTCGGCAAGGGGACGAGAGAAAACAGGCAGCCACAGCACCGACAGCAGCAGCAGCAACAAGCCCAGCCAGCGCGCGGACGGCAAGCTTGGCTGCTGCTGCAGCCACCACACGCCGAGACAGAACGCGATGAGGGCAAACCGCATCGCGTCGGGGCCTCAGGCCGGTTGCAGGATTCCGTCGACCAGCCGCATCTGGCGGTCCATGCGTGCCGCCAGATCGGCGTCGTGGGTGACCACGACCAGACTGGTTTGGTGCTTGCGGTTGAGTTCGCGCATCAGGTCGAACACCGCGTCGGCGGTATGGCGATCGAGGTTGCCGGTGGGCTCGTCGGCGAGAATGCACGCCGGTTGCGTGACCAGGGCACGCGCGATGGCGACGCGCTGGCGCTCGCCCCCGGAGAGCTCGCCTGGACGGTGTGCAAGGCGATGACCGAGGCCGACTTCCTCAAGGATCGCGGCGGCGCGCGCCAGCGCCTCGGCGCGGTCCATGCGGCGGATCAGGAAAGGCATGGCGGCGTTTTCCTGCGCGGTGAATTCGGGCAGCAGATGGTGGAACTGGTAGACGAAGCCGAGCGCACGATTGCGCAGGTCGCTGCGCTCGGCCTCGGAAATCGCGAAGGGATCGCGTCCCATCAGGCTGATCGTTCCGCGGGTCGGCGTGTCGAGCCCGCCCAGCAGATGCAGCAGCGTGCTCTTGCCCGATCCCGAGGCGCCGACGATGGCGAGCGATTCACCAGCCTGGATTTCCAGGTCGACGCTACCGAGCACCGGCACATCGGTCTTGCCCTGGCGGAATACCTTGCCCAGCCCGTCGCAGCTCAACACGATTTCACTCATAGCGCAGCGCCTCCGCCGGATTGATGCGCGACGCGCGCCAGCTGGGATACAGCGTGGCGACGAGGCTGATGAGCAGCGAAATGACGCTGATCAGGCCGACTTCGCTCCAGTCGAGTTTCGACGGCAGTTCATTGATGTAATACACGTCAGCCGGAAACAGGTCCATGCCGGCCATGCGCTCGATGATCGGCACGACGGTTTCGAGATTGAGCGCCAGCAGCACGCCGCTCGCCACGCCAAGCAAGGTGCCGAACACGCCGATGAACGTGCCCTGCACCATGAAGATTTTCATGATCGAGCCAGGCCGCGCGCCGAGGGTGCGCAGGATGGCAATGTCGGACTGCTTGTCGGTCACCGCCATCACCAGGGTGGAGACGATGTTGAATGCGGCGACGGCGACGATCAGCAACAGGATCAAAAACATCATGCGCTTTTCGATCGCCACTGCGCGGAAGAAGTTGGCGTGGCTTTGAGTCCAGTCGACCAGGTAGTAATCGCCTGTGAGACTGAGCGACAGATCGCGCGTCACAATGGGCGCACGGAACAGTTCGGCCAGCTTGAGCCGCACGCCCGATACATCCTCGCCCAGCCGCAGCAGCTTTTGCGCGTCCTGCAGGTGAATCAGCGCCAGGCCGGAGTCGTATTCGAACATGCCGGCCTCGAAAATCCCGGTGACGGTGAACTGCTTGACGCGCGGCATCACCCCGGCCGGCGTGATGTTGCCCTGCGGCGTCAGCAGTACCACCTTGTCGCCGGGATATACGCCGAGCACGCGCGCAAGATCGGCGCCAAGAATGATGCCGAATTCACCGGATTTGAGATCAGCCAGCTGTCCCGACTTCATGTGCTTCGCGAAGTCGGCCACCTGGTTTTCCATTTCCGGCAGCACGCCGCGGATAATCGCACCGCGCACCATGTCGCCGTTGGCCAGCATGCCTTGCGCGTTGACAAAGGGTGCGCCGGACAACACGTCCTTGTGCTGTTGCACCTGCGCCAGCACGCCGCGCCAGTCAGGCAAACGCTCGCCCGGTCCGCTGATTTCCAGGTGCGCCGCCACGCCTAGAATGCGCGTGCGGAGTTCTTCCTGGAAGCCGTTCATCACGGAAAGCACCACGATCAGCGCCATGACGCCGAGCGCAATCCCCGCCATGGAGACGATGGATATGAAGGAAATGAAATGGTTGCGGCGCTTGGCGTGGGTATAACGCAGGCCGATCAGAAGCTCAAAGGGTAGCAAAACAGGACTCGCTGAAAGAATGGTTCGAGTATGCCACAGCCGCCCTACTCGCCGAGCAGGTGCACCACCACGCTGCGCGTTTGAGCGCCACGCCGGTGCTCGAAGACATAAATGCCCTGCCAGGTTCCGAGCAGCGGTATTCCGCCGGCAACCGGGATCGCCAGGTGGGTTTGCGTCAGCGCCGCGCGCACGTGCGCCGGCATGTCATCCGCGCCTTCCAGGGTGTGTACGTAGATGGGGTCGCCTTCCGGCACCAGCCGCGACAGGAAGCGTTCCAGATCGGTCTGTACGGTCGGATCGTAGTTTTCCTGAATCATCAGGCTGGCCGATGTGTGGCGGATATACAGGGTGAGCAGGCCCTGCCGGATGCCGCTCGCGGCCACCCAATCAACCACCTGCGGGGTGACCGCATACAGACCCTTGCCGCGGGTGGGGACGCTGATTTCATGAAAAGCCTGGCGCATGCCCGCTATTCTAGCGAATCCGCTTTGCTACACTCGGCAGATGCTGTTCCTCATTCCCCATCTTTTCCCGACAAAACAACTGCTGAAAGCAGCCGCCCCGGATCTGCGTCTGCCCGCGCTGCAAACCCTGCTCGCGCGCGGCACCCGCCAGTCCTGCCTTGCCGAGGGCGTGGAGGCTGCCCTGTGCACGGCGCTGGGGATCGAACGCCAACAGGACTGGCCGCTCGCCCCGATCACCCTGGCGGCGGACGGCGGCGAGGCCCAGGATGCCTACTGGCTGCGCGCAGACCCGGTGCATCTGCGGTTGATGCGCGACCGCATCGTGCTGGCAAACGGCAATGCCCTGTCATTGTCGCGCGAGGAAGCCGGCGCGCTGGCCGACGCCATCGGCCAGCATTTTGGCGATGACCTGAGGCCGCTGCCCCTGCATCCCCGGCGCTGGTACCTGCGATTTCCCGTGGCCCCGAACTTGACCACCACGTCCTTGTCGGTCGCGGTGGGACGCGATATCGATCCGCTGCTGCCGCGAGGCGGGGACGCCATGCGGTTTCGATCCCGGTTGAATGAACTGCAAATGCTGCTGCACGAGCATCCGGTGAATCAGGCGCGCGAGGCACGCGGCGACCTGTCGGTGAATTCGCTGTGGCTGTGGGGGGGCGGCCAGCAGCCCGACAGCCGTACCCTTTCCATCCCGATTTACACCCGGGATCCCGAAGCGCAGGCGCTGGGCGCTTTCTGCAGCGCGCGCGTGCATGCGTTGCCTGCGCGGCTGGACGCGCAGTTGCTAAAAACGGATGGCATCATGCTGCTGGATGGCTTGTCTCCTTCCGGGCAAGTCGGCGATGCCTGCGGCTGGCGCGAAGCGCTGCGTGAACTGGAGAAGGACTGGTTCGTGCCGCTGCTGGGCATGCTGCGCAAAATCGGCCCGCAGGGCCTGCGTATCCTTGATCCGGTCAACGGCAAGGCATTGCACCTGCATGCGCGCGACGCCTGGAAAATCTGGCGCCGGCCGCACCGCCTGATCTCGCTGCTGTCCTGAAACGATGCGCCAAGCAGTTCAGACCGGCGTCGCCCACAGGTCGTGTTCGTCGGCTTCCTCGACGCGCACCTTGAGGCGCGTCCCCGGCTTCAGATCGAATACCCCTTCGAGATAAACCACGCCGTCGATTTCCGGCGCATCGGCATGACTGCGCGCCAGCGTGCCGACCTCGTCCTCCTCGTCGACGATGACCTCGATTTCACGGCCGATCTTGGCATCGAGCCGGGCCGCCGAGATTTCCGCCTGCACCTCCATGAAGCGTTCCAGCCGCTCTTCCTTCAGTTCCTCCGGCACGGCATCGGGCAGCGCATTGGCCGCCGCGCCTTCCACCGGCGAATACTTGAAGCAGCCGACGCGGTCGAGCTGCGCTTCCTTCAGGAAGGCCAGCAGTTCCTCGAACTCGGCATCGGTTTCACCGGGAAAACCGACGATGAAGGTCGAGCGCAATGTCAGGTCAGGCACCGCGGCGCGCCAGGACTGGATGCGATCCAGGGTCTTCTCGACCGCGCCGGGTCGCTTCATCAATTTGAGAATGCGCGGGCTGGCATGCTGAAACGGAATATCGAGATAAGGCAGGATGATGCCGTCGGCCATCAGCGGAATCACGTCATCCACACTGGGATAGGGATACACATAATGCAGCCGAACCCAGGCCCCGAGGCTGCCCAGCGCGCCGGCCAGCTCGGTCATGCGGGTTTTCAGCGGGCGGCCACTCCAGAAACCTGGGCGGTATTTCACGTCCACGCCGTAGGCGCTGGTGTCCTGTGACACCACCAGCAGTTCCTGCACGCCTGCACCCACCAGCGCCTCCGCTTCACGCATCACCTCGCCAATCGGGCGGCTCACCAGATCGCCCCGCATTGACGGAATGATGCAGAAGGTGCAGCGGTGATTGCAGCCCTCTGAAATCTTCAGATAGGCGTAGTGGCGCGGGGTAAGCTTGATGCCGCCGGGCGGGATCAGGTCCTCGAACGGATCGTGCGGCTTTGGCAGCGCCGTATGCACCGCTTCCATCACCTCGTCCAGCGCATGCGGACCAGACACCGCCAGCACCTTGGGGTGCGCCTCGCGGACCACATCTCCCTTCGCACCCAGGCAACCCGTGACGATCACCTTGCCGTTTTCCGCCAGCGCCTCGCCGATCGCCTCAAGCGACTCCTGCACCGCAGCGTCGATGAACCCGCAGGTGTTGACCACCACCACATCGGCATTGTCGTAGCTGCCGACGATGCCATACCCCTCAGCACGCAGCTGGGTCAGGATACGCTCGGAATCGACCGTCGCCTTCGGACAGCCAAGCGACACAAATCCTACGGTCGGTGTGCGAGCGGGTTTAGCTTTGGTTACCATGACGTTCAATCCTGATGGAGCTTGAGATGTATATCGTAGCGATTGGCTGGGCCTATGTGATTCTGATGATGGCGATTACCGCCAGCAGTATCGGCAAGGCGCTGACCATTCTGGTTTTTCTGGGGGTGCTGCCAATTGCGCTGTTTGCTTATGTGGCAGACGGCCCGCGTCGACGGCGCCGTTCAATGACCATGGCCGATCAAGGCGCCGATCAGCGCAACGCTGCCGATACCCATTCCGATCAGCACTAACTGCTGCAGGGTCGACCGGATTTCTGCACGTTTGTGCAAACCGGGAATCAGGTCCGACAAAGCGACATACAACATGCTCGCCGCAGCCAGACCCAGCAGCACTGGTGTCCAGCCTTCCAGCATCGACAGGGCGAAATACCCCAACAAGGCCCCCACCAAGGTTGCCACCCCGGTCAGAAAATTGAGCAGCAAAGCCTGTGTCCTGCTATAGCCGGAGTGAAGCAGAATCAGAAAATCGCCAATTTCCTGCGGGATTTCGTGCGAGATGATCGCCAGCGCAGTCACCACCCCGAGGCGGAAATCAACCAGGAAAGCACCCGCAATGATGATGCCGTCGACAAAGTTATGGAAAGTGTCGCCAACCGTGATCATCAGGCCGGAACGTCCATGGTCATGACCGTGTTCGTGGCTGCTGTGCGCCTCGCAGACTTCCTCGTGGCAGTGACGCCACAACACCATCTTTTCCAGAAAAAAGAACAGCAGAATGCCGCCCAGCAACGCCTTCGCCACCGTGTCGATATTTCCGTCTTTCATGGCCACCGCTTCCGGCAACACTTCAAGCAGCGAAGCACCGAGCAACGCGCCGATGGCGTAACTGACCAGCACTGGCACCCAACTCGGACGGGCAGACAGCGCCACGACCGCCGCCAGCAACAAGCTCAGCAAGCTGCCCGCTGCAGTCGCGATCAAAATGATGGCAAGGGTAGACATGGGGAACCGGAGACCGCAAGGAAAGTGCGGGATTATACCGGGGGCAAGGCCATCAGACCGAGTTGAGCCCCCACACCGGCCAAACTAAAAATCCAGCGAATCATCATGACAAGCCCGGCTCGCTTTTCTGGCTGTCGCTTGAAAGAGCCACGCTTGTATCCCGCATGTTGATGTTTCTGCGGGATACGCCAGTTCAATTAAAACTGGTCTCAAATAGTCTTTACTACTTTTTCACTTTTTCAGGGCTAACCGATAAGGCCTCTCTCAACTTATCGACGCTGGCCTTGCCAAAGCCCTTCACATTATCCAGATCATCCACTTGCTTGAAATTCCCATTGGCCTCTCGGTACTCGATGATGGCCTTGGCTTTCGACGGCCCCACGCCCTTGACCGCTTCAAGTTCCGACTGCGTGGCGGTATTGATATTCACCGCAGCAAATGTGGGAAATGCGACCAGCCCTGACAACACCAGCAAGAACATTAACAGCTTATTCATACCGCCTCCTTTGAGATCGTTGATTGTGAGCAAAATGCCCACGAAGCCAAATTACTCTGCGACTCGGGAATGCGATATACAACTAAAGTTGTAGAAGATGGATAAGCATCTGTTTCCATTGAGATGTTTATTTTTAAATTGGCTGGACACAATAAAAAACCCCCTCTTTTAGGGAGGGGGTTTTGAGTACCCGAAGGTACGAATAAGGAGTCTGACGATGACCTACTTTCACAGGCGCAGTGCCTACTATCATTGGCGCGGGAGCGTTTCACCGTCCTGTTCGGGATGGGAAGGGGTGGTTCCACTCTGCTATGGTCGTCAGACAAGGGGGTGAGGATCAAGGCCAACCGGGTTGGGTTGTGTCTTGACCCAGCATTCGAATTGTCTGGGGTGCTGATTGTCTTGCGACTTTCAGCCGACTGAATTGGAAGAAGGTTTTGGGTTGAGACTGTACGCAAACACACACTGTGCTGCTTCTCAAAATTATAGGATCAAGCCTCACGGGCAATTAGTACTGGTTAGCTTAACGCATTACTGCGCTTCCACACCCAGCCTATCAACGTCCTGGTCTCGAACGACCCTTTAGTGTGATCGAATCACAAGGGATATCTCATCTTGAGGCAAGTTTCACGCTTAGATGCTTTCAGCGTTTATCTCTTCCGTGCTTAGCTACCCGGCGATACGACTGGCGTCATAACCGGTACACCAGAGGCACGTCCACTCCGGTCCTCTCGTACTAGGAGCAGCCCCCCTCAAATATCCAACGCCCACGGCAGATAGGGACCAAACTGTCTCACGACGTTTTAAACCCAGCTCACGTACCACTTTAAATGGCGAACAGCCATACCCTTGGGACCGGCTACAGCCCCAGGATGTGATGAGCCGACATCGAGGTG
>JBAVWB010000220.1:0-26746 GCA_049697615.1 Thiobacillus sp.
GCCCGAGGCTGAGCCGCCATTGCCGCCGGAACCGCCAGCGCCGCCGTGGCCCATGCCGCCCGTGCCGCCCCAGGCGTCGCCGCCGCTGCCGCCCTTGCCACCATGGCCGGCGTCACCTGCCCAGGTGTCGCCACCGATGGCCTTGGCATAACCGCTGCCGCCGTCACCACCATTGGCGCCATAGGCCTTGCTGTAGCCATCCTGGTTGCCGCCGTTGCCGCCCATGGCGCCGTCGCCGGCCCGACTGCCGCCCTCGGCGGAGTTGCCGATGTGGTGCACGCGGTTGTCATAAACCGCGCCATTCAGGTTGGTGGTTGCTTTCACGGTGGCGTTAAAGGAATCGCTGTTTTGCGACTGGGTGTTGAAGGAATCGTGGTTATTGGATGAGGTTTGGTTGTACGAGTCGGTGTACTGGGTGGCGCTCGAATCATCGTTGGCGGTGGGACCGGTGTTGCTGGTCTGGGTGGCGGTGCGATTTTTCGAGTTCTGGGATGCCTGCGAATACTCGTTCGCGGCAGCACCCGTTTGCGCACTCTGGTCGGAGTTTGCGGTTGCGCTCTGCGTGACCGAGTCATTCGTGTCGGCGTTGTTGTTGGTGGTGGGGTTGGCCCAAGCCTGGGCTGATACCCCGAGCGCCATTGCGATGGCGGTTGAGAGCAGCGTTTTATTCATGATGAAACCTCCAAGAATGAGAGTTAGACGTGATCAAAAGAGAACGCGAAGCTATAAATTTACAAGCTTCAGCAGCCCAACAGCAAATGATGTGCCAAATAGACTATCTAATTGATATCTATGCTTTTTTTACGCGAAATTTCGGAAACAAGCTGGGTTTTTTGTATGGGAGTTGTTCCAATTCTTGAACAACCCAATCAAGCGAATAAGACAGACGGGAAAATAATCAATAAAAATCAGTGCGTTACACGCGCTGATTTTCAGAAGGCAAAAATGTCTCATGCGCGAGATCGCCGTGTAACCCCGGCGTAACGAGCAAAGGGGTGGATCGCCGCAAGCGCTTTCGTATCAACGATCCGGCTACCTCCGGATAGCCCATTGCGCAGTCGGGTTTGGGCGACAGGTGCACTGGGGTCGCCGCGTTTTTGCGGGGGATGCGGGCGTCATCAGCCCGGCGTGCGGCGTGGGGCTGGCGACGCTGCTGATTGGGTGCGCGCGTCATGGAAAATTCTCAGCCGCTGCTGGTAAACCTGTCGTGACAACCCTTGCCGGTTCTGGCCACAAGTTTTAGCGCGGCCATCCAGGTACGTTAAGATAAGCCTTGACCCTCTGGATACCCCGAACGCTGGCAAAACTTGATAAGCCGGCCCGCTTGGGCATTTAAACAAGACGCAGGGAAAGCTTTATGGAACTCCACCAATTTTTCCTTTACCTCGCCATCATCCTCATCGCCGCGCGGCTGTTTTCCGAGATTGCGGGGCGCCACGGCATTCCTTCGGTGATCGGCGAACTGCTGGTCGGCCTGCTGATGGGGCCGTCTCTGCTGGGCTGGATCTCGCCCGGCGAGACGATGAAGCTGCTGGCGGAAATCGGCATCATCCTGCTGCTGTTCGAGGTCGGCATGGACACCGACCTGTTCCGTCTCGCCAAGTCCGGCATCAAGCCGATCATGGTGGCAATCGTCGGTTTTGTTTTGCCTTTCGTGCTGGGTTATGCGGTCTGCCGCTGGGGTTTCGGCCTCGATAATCTGGTGTCGCTGTTCATCGGTGGCACGCTGACCGCGACCAGCATCGGCATCACGGTGCGGGTGCTCGACGACCTTGGCCAGCGCCATGCGGACGAGGCGCAGATCGTCATCGGTGCGGCGGTGCTGGACGATATCCTCGGCGTGCTGGCGCTGGCCTTTCTCTACCAGTTTGCGGTGCAGCACGAGGTTTCACTGGCCGCCACCGGCAAGGTCGCGGTCTTCATCGTGCTGTTCATGCTGCTCTCTCCGCTGGTCGCCAAGCTGGCAGGCGGCATCATCGACCATTACGACCAGCGCGCGGCCACCCCGGGACTGCTCATCACCATGGCACTGGGTCTGATCATGCTGTTTTCCTGGCTGGCGCATGTGGTCGGCGCGCCGCTGATCATGGGTGGCTTTGCAGCGGGCATCGCGTTGTCGCAGCATTTCCGCTTCAATGTGATGCACCGGCTCGGCATGCCCGCACTCGACCGCTGGTTTGCCCCCAGCCCGCAGCTGGCGCACCGGCTGGAAGATCAGATGCGGCCGCTGATCCATACCTTCGCACCGCTGTTCTTCGTCATGGTCGGCGTCTCGCTCAACCTCAACACGGTGGACTGGGGTTCGCCGCGCGTGTGGCTGCTGGGCGGCGCACTGATCGTGGTGGCCTTCATCGGCAAGCTCGCCGCCGGCTTTTTCATCAGAGAATCGCGCTTCAGGCAAATCGCCATCGGCCTGGCCATGATTCCGCGCGGCGAAGTCGGCCTGATCTTCGCGCAATTGGGGCTCAGCCAGGGCATCCTCGACGCCGAGACCTACGCTGCGCTCTTGATCGTCATTGCGCTCACCACGATCGCCCCGCCGTTTCTGCTGAAGGCCTACTATGGCCGGCACGCGAATGCAGCCGCCTGAAGTGCTATCGCCGGCCCGCCGCATCTGCAAAAATGCCGCCTTTGTCATTGAAAGCTGCTTGCCATGACCCTGCGCGCCGTCACGCTTCTTCCGGAACCCACTTGTCTGAGTCCGGACACCTCCCTGCTGGATGCCCTGCGCCGTATGCTGGACAAGGGCGTCAACCATCTGCCCGTCTGCGACGGCGGCGTCTGGGCCGGGCTGGTGGACATCAACGATATTCTGTACGAACTGCTGCCCGTCAGTGCCCGCGGCGATCATGGCCTGAAAGACCTGCGTTTCGTCGGCGACGGGATTCCGCTGCTCGCCAGCCACTTCAAGGATCTGGCGAACAAGCCGGTGCGCGAAGTGGTTCTTCACGATTTGCCCATCCTGGATGAAGACACCCCCCTGCTGGAAGCCGCGCTGCTGCTGCACCGGCATGTCGCTCCCCTGCCGGTGCTGGATGCCGACGGCAAATTCAAGGGCATGCTGTCGCGCCGCGGTCTGCTGAAGCACCTGATCACCAGGCTGGAAAGCTGAGATGGGGCATTCTCCCGCTGCCGCTGCGATCTTCGGCCTGTCTCCGCTGCTGGTTTCGCTCACCATTTTCGTCCTGACCTACGCGGTCATCGTCACCGAGAGGATCAACCGCTCGGTGGTCGCGCTGCTCGGCGCCGGCCTGATGATTTTTGCCGGGGTGCTGAACCAGGCCGAAGCCTTCAATGGCATCGACCTCAATACCATCAGCCTGCTCACCGGCATGATGGTCATCGTCGCCATCACGCAGAAAAGCGGCGTATTCCAGTATGTCGCGGTGAAGGCGGCCAAGGTGGTGAAGGCCGACCCGTGGGGCCTGCTGGTGATGCTCTCGGTGGTCACCGCTGTGTTCTCCGCCTTGCTGGACAACGTCACCACGGTGTTGCTGATCGCTCCGGTCACGTTGCTGATCACCGACGCCCTGCGCATCAGCCCCTATCCCTACCTGTTTTCGGTGATCTTCGCCTCCAACATCGGCGGCACCGCCACCCTGATCGGCGACCCGCCCAACATCATGATCGGCTCGGCGGCCGGGCTCACCTTCAACGATTTCCTGTTCAACCTGGCCCCCGTGGCAGCGGTGATCATGGCGCTGACGATGATCCCGATCTACTTCATCTGGGGACGCAAGCTGCACGCCTCGGCGGAAAACCGCGCGCTGGTGATGGCGTTCAACGAGCGTGAATCCATCACCGATGCGCGCCTGCTGAAACAGGCGCTGTTCGTCATCGCACTGGTGATCGCGGGCTTTGTGCTGGCGCATTCCATCGGCCAGGAACCGGGCACCATCGCGATGTTCGGCGCCGCCCTGCTGCTGTTGCTGCGGGTATACGACAAGCAGGCGGAAGAACAGTCGCACGCCATCCATCGCACCTTCGGCGAGGTGGAATGGATCACCATCTTCTTCTTCGTCGGCCTGTTCGTCGTGGTGGCCGGTATCGAAAAGGCAGGCGCGCTGGAATTCATGGCGCACCAGATCGTCGAGTGGACCGGCGGCGACTTCACCATCACCGCTTACGTGATCCTGTGGGTCTCAGCCGTGCTTTCCGCCGTGGTGGACAACATCCCCTTCGTCGCCACCATGATTCCGGTGATCCAGAGCATGGGCAGCACGTTCACCCCAGAGCAGATTCAGACCCTGTGGTGGTCGCTCGCGCTGGGTGCCTGCCTGGGTGGCAACGGCACGCTGGTCGGCGCCTCGGCCAACCTGGTGGTGGCCGGCTTCGCCGAGCGCGCCGGCCAGCCGATCCGCTTTCTCCCCTTCATGCTGATGGCTTTTCCGCTCATGCTGGGCAGCATCGTCGTCAGCAGCGCGTATCTGTGGTTGCGGTATCTCTAAGGCGGTAACGGCGGTTTTCGGACAAGGAAGCAAACCGACATTTCATGCCGTGACCCACACGCCATTGCGGCATAATCCCGCTTCTGCAATTCAACCCACTATCAGGACGCACCATGCACGCCCCCCTCGTTGCAATGCCCCTGCTGGCAATCCTTCTGCTCCCCGCCTGTGCGACCAACGACCTGGGCGACTCCCGTAGCCTGAGCAAAACCCAGACGGGCGCCATCATCGGCACCGTGAGCGGTGCCGCGCTGGGCGCGATCATCAATCACAAGAACCGCGGCCAGGGCGCACTGATCGGCGCGGTCGGCGGCGGCCTGGCCGGAACCGGCGTGGGCTATTACATGGACACGCAGGCCAAGGACCTGCTGAAGCAGTTGCAGCCTGAAATCCAGCGCGGCGAGGTCAGCGTCGAAAAACGCGCCAGCGACAATGCCCTGCTGGTCAGCATGACCTCCAGCACAGGCTTCGACACCAACTCTTCCGAATTGAAATCGGGCTACACGCCGACCCTGAACAAGATTGCCCGCGTGCTGAACCAGTACGGAAAAACCACGGTGAGCGTGATCGGCCATACCGACAGCGTGGGCTCGGATGAATACAACCAGGCCTTGTCGGAACGGCGCGCGCAGTCGGTGATGGATTATTTTGCCGGGCAGAACGTCAACCCGCTGCGCCTGGAAGCCTACGGCAAGGGCGAAGCCGAGCCGCGCGCCGACAACGGCACCGAAGCCGGTCGCCAGCTGAACCGCCGGGTCGAATTGTGGATCCTGCCGGTGGTGGCGGGCTGACGCACCGCTGCGCTGTCATGCGGCGGGTTTCCGGCACCGCTGCGATCCACCGCTATTCCACCAGGCTGTGGTCGATGGCGTAGCGCAAAAGCTCGGTGTTGCTGTTGAAGTTCATTTTCTGCATGAGCCGCATTTTGTGGGTGCTCACCGTCTTGTTACTGATGGCAAGCTCATCCGCGATTTCGTTGAGGTTCTTTCCTTTGGCCAGCAGCCGAAGAATTTCGAATTCGCGCTTGGAGAGTTGCTCATGGGGAAACCCGGTGCCCGTGCCGCCCGCTTCAAATGCCATGTGCTCGGCCAGGACCGGGTCGATGAAACGCCCACCCGCTGCGACCTTGCGGATGGCCCCCAACAGGGTTTCAGGCTCGTTGTCCTTGGTCAGGTAGCCGTCCGCCCCCGCCTTCAATGCACGCCTGGCGATCTGCGGCTCGTTGTGCATGCTCAGCACGAGGATCGGGAGATCCGGGCTCATCGCGCGAATCCGCGCGATGAGGTTCACCCCGCTGACACCCGGCATCGACATGTCGAGGACGATGATATCCACCTCCTTTTCGGCCAGACAATCCAGCACCTGACCGCCGCTTACCGCCTCGCCGACCACGAGAATATCGTCGACGAGGGATGCGATCGTCTTCAGCCCCTGGCGCACGATACTGTGGTCGTCTGCTATCAATATGCGGATCATCGTTCCCCCGAAACGTCACGGATCGGGACAATTGCCTCGATCATCGTTCCCTGCCCCGGTACGCTGAACACGTTGAGCTCTCCACCCAGCGAGTCGACCTGCTCCCGCAGCCAGGCCAACCCGACTGCGCTGTTGTCGTACAACCGGGTGAGATCGAACCCATTGCCGTCATCGCGCACCTCCAGATAGCAATTTCCGCCACGCCGAGTCAGCCTGAGTTCCACCTTTCCCGAACTGGCATGCTGGACGATGTTAGCAAGCGCTTCCTCGGCAACGCGGAAAAGCGCCATGCAGGCACGTTCATCCATCGGAAAATCATCGTCCGGCAGGGATAGTTCGCAGCTAATCCCGGTGTCCGTCATGAATTTATTTCCCAGCCACTCCAGCCCCGCCACAATGCCCTGGTCGAGCACGGAAGGGCGAAGCGCCATTGTCACCTCACGTACAAGCTGAACGCTTTTTCCCACGATCTCGAACATGTTGCGAATATGTTCAGCGCACTCCGGCGAATTTTTGTCAGGCCGCCCATCCAGCATCGAAAGGTTCATGCGCAGGGCCATGAGGTCCTGCCCTATTCCCTCGTGCACTTCCCAGGCGAGCTGTTTGCGTTCCGCTTCCTGCTCGGCGTTGCGGAGGGCGGCAAGCTCGCGCAACCGGGCACGGGATGCCTCCAGGTGTCGCTCGGTTTCCTTGAGCGCCGTGATGTCGCGCGCCAGCACCTGGACGAAAGCCACCTGCCCCGCCTCGAGTTCCGGGAAAATGTGGACGAGGCGCCAGATGGCCGTACCGTCCGCCGTCTCGACGGCGTGCTCGAACTCGTCGGCCATGCCCGTTGCCGCGACTTCCTCCACCCGCCGCTGGAAAAACGCCGCCCCCGGCAGGCCGGGAATTTGCATGGGCGTCTTGCCGCGCAGAGCGTCCAGCCGGACACCCAGCAATGTCTCGAATGTCGGATTGACGTAAACGAAGCGGCAGTCGCGATCGTAGCGCACGATGGAATCGGGCGAGTTTTCAGCCAGCGTGCGGAATTCGCGTTCGCGCGTGGCAAGCGCCATTTCCATGCGGCTGCGTTCGGTGATGTCGCGGGCTATTCCCAGAACACCTTCGATACCGCCCTGAGCATTGCAAAAAGGCGTTTTGATGGTTTCCAGCAGCGCATGCCGTCCGTCGCTGGCGAACGTAACCCATTCCTCGTTGACGCTGGGGCGCCCGGCCGCCATGACCTCCTTGTCCTTCTGGCGGAAGAAGGCCGCCAGTTCGGCATCGACGAAATCGAAATCGCTCTTGCCGACGATGTCCGCTTCCGGCGCGCCGAAGAACGCTTCAAAGATGGGATTGCAGGCGAGGTAGATGCCCTCCGCATCCTTGATCCACACCAGGTCCGGAATGGTACTGAGGAACGCTCTTAACCTCGATCTCTCGCTTTCCAGCCTGGCTTCGGCCAGCTTGCGCACGGTGATGTCCTGCACCGTGCCGAGTGAGCGCAGCGGTGTCCCGTCGGGAGCGTAATGGGTTTCGCAACGCTCGTGGACGTGCTTGATGCGTCCATCCGCCATCAGCAGGCGGTGCTCGATGCCATAGGCCGCGCGGGTTTCCAGCGATTCGGTGTAGGCACGATCCACCGCCTCGCGGTCGTCGGGATGGATGGCGTTGATGAAGGCATCATAGGAAGCGTCGAACTGCTGCGGGTCGATCTCGAAAATGCGGAAAATTTCATCCGACCAGGACAGACCATTGTTCGCCAGGTCCAGTTCCCAACTGCCGACGTTGGCAATGCGTTGCGCCTCGGCCAGCATCTGCCGGCTGTCGCGCAGGACGTGCTCGATCCGCTTGCGCTCGTCGATCTCGTCCTGCAGCCGATGGTTCTTTCCTTCCAACTGCCGCTGCAGGTCGCGCAACTTCAGGTGCGCGCCAACCCGCGCGCCCAGTTCGTCGATCTGCAGTGGCTTGGTGACGTAGTCGACCGCACCGGCCGCGAAACCCGCGACCTTGTCCTGCCCGCCGGACAGGGAGGTCATGAAGATCACCGGGACATCCTGCGTCGCGGGGTGCGCCTTCAGGCGGCGGCAGACCTCAAAGCCGTCCAGGCCGGGCATCATGATGTCGAGCAGAATGAGATCGGGCAGGGTGACTTCGGCCCGCCGCAATGCCTCTTCGCCGTCCTGCGCCACCAGCACTTCGTATCCATGCAACTCGAGACTCTTGACGGCCACCCTAAGGTTGATGGGCGAGTCGTCCACCAGCAGGATGGTATGCGGCGTGTTATTCATTTCCCCAGGCGGCTTCATGGTGCGGGCATCCGTTCCAGGTAATGCTCCACAAAATCCACGATGGCCTTGGACTGGTAATCCTTTGCCATCTGCCCCAGCTGCCTGGCGAAGCAACCGTAACGCGGATCCAGCTCGGCCAGGTAAGCCGCGCGCTGAGCAATGCTCCGCATGTTCCCTCGCCGCGCCAGTTCGTGCAGGACTTCCAGCTCCGGCACCGGTGGTGCAAACACGGGTTCTGCCGCAGCGGCCGGCAACGCCTGCACCGCTTGTTCCACGAACATTTCGGGCTTCGTCGGCTCGGCCTGCACCGCTTCCATGCCCGCTTCGAAAGAGAACAGGCTGCCTTCGCCCGGCCGGCTCTCGACCTCGATGTCGCCCCCCATCAGCCGCACCAGCTTGCGGCTGATCGCCAGTCCCAGGCCGGTGCCGCCGGCACGCTGGCTGGCCTCGCCCGCCTGTTCGAAGGGCTGGAAGATGATTTCCAACTGGTCCTCGCCAATGCCGATGCCGCTGTCCTGCACTTCGAAGCGCACCCGGCCGGGCGCCGGACAGCCCACCCGCAGGGCCACCTGCCCGTGGTCGGTGAAATTGACCGCGTTGGCCAGCAGGTTGAGTAGCACCTGGCGCAAACGCTTTTCGTCGCCCCGGACGACACCGGGCAAATCCGCGGCCGCCTCGCAGAGGAGCGCCACCCCCTTCTGTTCCGCCTTGACGCGGACGATTCCGGCAATCGAGCCGAGAAATGCATCCAGCCGGATATCGCCGGGGCAAAGCTCCATCCTGTCCGCTTCGAGCTTGGCGTGATCGAGAATGTCGTTGATGAGCGACAGCAGATGGTCGCCGCTTTGCTGGATGATCTTCACCCACTCCCTTTGCGTATCGCTCATGGCGCCCGCCATTTGAAGCATCTGGGCGAAGCCGAGAATGCCGTTCAGGGGCGTGCGCAGTTCATGGCTCATCTGTGCCATGAAGGCGCTGCGCATCTGCGCCAGCCGCATGGCTTCCGCCAGCGCGGCTTCGCGCGCGATTTCGCTGGCCTTGCGTTCGGTGACATCACGGGACAACGTGAGGAAGCGGCTGTCCGCCTCCTCTCCTGCAGGCTTTCTCGAGACGGAGAGCTCGAACCAGCGCTCCCCCTCTGGCAGCTCGATGCGCACAACCTTGCCGAAGGAACCCCCCTTTTCCTCCGCTTCCCGGATGGCGGACATGGCGACCTCCGCCGCTTCGGGGGCCAGCACATCGGGAATCGTCTTGCCGAGCAGGGCTTCCTTCTGCGCCGCGAGAAGTTCCGGATTTTGCGCCCAGACGTTGAGGTACGTGCCGTCCCGGTCCAATTCGAACAGCAGGTCCGGGATGGCGTTGATGACCCCCTCGGTGAACGCCAGCGCATCTCTCAGGCGCTGTTCCGCCTGCTTGCGCTCGGTGATGTCCTTGCCGATCGTCACGATGCGTGGGGGATCGGTATCGGGCAGGACGGCGACGGCGGTCTCGTATTCGTGGCGCTTGCCGTCGCGCGAGATCAGGCCGAGTTCGTAGGAATCCGGCACGGGCTCACCCGCCATCCGGCGCCGGTAATAATCCATCACGCGCGCCTGGTCGTCCGGGTGGATGATGTCTGCCAGCGGCGGATGCGCGTCGATCTCCGCGTCGGTGAAGCCCATGCCGTGGGCGAGCTTGCGGTTGCCCACATGGACGATGCGGCCGTTTTCGACCACCATCTGCTGCATGCCGACCAGGGCCAGGGCATCCAGCAGGACATGCTGGAAGTCCATCTGCCGCCGCAGTTCGACCCCGCGCCTCAGCAGATCGGTTTCAAGGCGCTTGCGCTCGGAGATGTCCAGGATGATGCCGACGATGAACTGATGCCCGGCCGGGTCGGTGTAGCGGGATTTCTTGGTGACGATGGTGCGGACCACGCCGTCGCCGCCGGTGAGATCTTCTTCATTGACGCTTTCCTCGCCGCTGGCGAAGACCGCGTCGTCCTTTTCCCAGAACACCAAGGCCTCGCGCTCGGGGAAAAAGTCGTAATCGGTCTTGCCGAGCAGTTCGTCCCGCCCGTGCCCGACAAATCTGCAAAAGGCCTCGTTGAACATGACCCAGCGGTGATGGCGATCCTTGACGAAAACCGGATCGGCGATGCTGTCGATGATATTGGCGAGGAACTCGCGCGACTCTTGCAGCGACTGTTCCAGGCCTTTGCGCTCGGTGATGTCATGCACATAGCCATACCAGATCACGCCGCCGTCGGGGTGGGGCTGCGGGCTGGCATTGCCTTCCATCCAGCGATCCCCCTTCGTGGGATGCAATATCCGGTACTCCTGTCGCCACGGTGTCATGGTCCGGGCCGATTCGGCGATGGATTCGCCCACCCGTTGCGCATCGTCTGGATGGTTCAAGCTCATCAGGGGCGTTGCATCTTCGGCGACGTCTTGCGGCTGCACTCCGAACAGCTCGTGAATGTTCGGGGAAACATAGGGCATGCAAACGGACCCGTCCGGCTTGAGATGGAAGCAGCCCATCATGCCCGGCGAGGATTCCGCCAAGGCGCGGAGTTCCTGCTCGCGCACGGCGATGGCTTCCTGCATGCGGTAGATGCCGGTCATGTCGCGGCCGAGGCCCAGCACGCCGACGACCTTCCCTGTCTTGTCGAATTCCGGCACCAGGCTGACGTCGTGCAGTTCCTCGACGCTATTGACGAACACCGGCTGACGCACGGCATGGATGGCCTGCCCGGTCGCGACCACCTGCGCGATGGCCGCCTTGACCTGCTCGTGCGAATCCGGAATGAGCGTGCCGGCGACCTCGTCGAACGACCGGCCGAGGGTACGCTCGTGGGTAGGATTGATATAGAGATAGCGCCCTTCCGCGTCCCAACGCGCGATGTTGTCAGGCAGGTTCTCCGCCAGACTGCGGAAGTCCCGCTCGCGCGAGGCGAGCGCCTGTTCCATGCGCTTGCATTCGCCGATGTCGCGGGCCACGGCAAGGTTGAACCGGACACCTCCATACTCCACCAGCGAAGCGCTGATCTCGACCGGGAAGAGGCTTCCGTCCTTCCGGCGGTGGCGTGACTCGAAGGCGAGCCGCTCGCCGATGAGGATCCTCTCCATACCGGCCAGAGCCGCCTCGCGCGTGACATCCGGGTCGATATCTTGCGGCATCATGGTCAGCAGTTCATCCCGGCTGTAGCCCAGGGAGCCGCAGGCGGCATCGTTGACGTACCGAAAACGGAGTGCTTCGTCGATGAGGAATACGGCATCGGACGACTGGTCGACGGCGTGTTCCAGCAGCTCCAGCGCCACGGCGCTGGCCTTGAGGCGTTCGATTTCGTTGCGCGTCTCGTTGCCGGCAGGCACAACGCCCCCGCGGCGCAACATCCGGTCGACCTGCTCCAGCGGGGCCACCACGTGGCGCAGGACGTAATGGAAGGACAGCAGGAGCAAAACCAGGATGGAGGCGGACCATGCGCCGTGGGCAAGAAGGTGGAGACGCGTAGCGGCCTCGCCTTCCACGGTCATACGTACCGCCCGATCGGCGGCCAGGTTCGTCAGTTCGGACATTCCGTCCAGCGCGGGCAACGATGCAGCGGTAAGCTGTTCGAGCGGGAGGCGGACGTGACCCGGCGCGGCCAGGCCGGCCAATGCCCGATCCTGGACACCCCGGAGAATGGCCGACTGTTTTCTGGCGTCCTCGACCTTTCCCCTGAGGATGCCGTCGTCCGCGGCCTTGCCCAGCCGGTCGATGTCGTGCCAGAGCTGTTCTTCCCGGCCACGCATTGCATGGATGGCGTACAGCGTTTCCGCGAGAGGCGGCTTGGCCGCGGCGACCGCTTGGTCGATGCGGGAGGCCTCGCCGCCTGCGGTGATTCGCTGTTGCAGAACGCTTGCGGCAAGCAGCATCAGGCGGGTGGCCTTGTCGCCCGGCCTGGAATCCGCGGCAAGCCGCTCCACCGAGCGCTGGATGGCTCCGATGAAGCCGGTGGCGGATTCGTACCAGCGATCCGCCAACCGGCTGTCGCGGGACGCGAGCGGGAGAGCGGCATCGCGATCCACCCGCCCGCGCAACTGGCCGATTGTCCGATGCTGTTTTTCAAGTTCGGAAGCGACGGTTTCCGGCAGGTCGTCTGGGTTAGCCAGCGCCGCATCCAGGGCGGCATCGGCCAGCTGCCGCCGGTCGTCGATGAATTCCCAATTTTCCTCCGAAACCGGCCCGGCACCGCGCAGCACGACCGTGCTACGGCCGCGCTCATAAGCGAGATGCCGCGCCGCGGTCAGCAGACTGGCGGCGACGCGGGCCCGCTCGGAAAATGCCCGGCTCTGGCTGTAGTCGTGCCAACTGTCGGCGACATGCTGCAGCGACGCAAAGAACCCCCAGCCGCCGAGCACGGCCAGCACCGCCAGCAGCACCGTGCGTATCGAGGCATGCGACAAGGAGAGAAGCCGTTTCATGCGCTACCAGCAGTCCTGACGCTTAGCGCAGTGGCCGATGCGGCGGCGACTGCATTTGCGAGGTACCGGTTCAAAGCGAAGAGACGGCCACCCCTGGCTTTGAGCCGGACTGTCAACGGAAAGCCCACCGGGGATTGCCCTACGATGCGCAAGTCGCCCTCCATGGCCACTGGCGCGTCACGTTCCGTTGGGCGGCGGCATCCAACCGGCCTCCGGCAAGAAGCACAACAATCATCATGTCTGACATTTTCTCGGGTAACCCCTGGATTCGCTTGCATCGCATGCTCGCCAAAAACCCCGTATTTCGTGGTTATGGCGGCAGCTTGAACAAGCATCGCAAGAGTTTGCCCAAAGCGCTATCAGGCAAGCTTGATTTTGGGGTAAGGATTTCCTCACATCTTGGCGAGGAACGCTTGAAAAACGATGGCGGCCTGACGTTCGCCGGCGCCACGGCCAAGGTGTTTTCTCAGAGCGGATGGCGGCGACGCGCGCCTGTCACTCCCCGAGGCCGTTTGCCACGGCGTAGTGCACCAGATCGGCGTTGCTGCTGAAATTCATCTTCTGCATGAGCCGCGTCTTGTGGGTGCTTACGGTCTTGTTGCTGATGGCAAGCTCGTCCGCGATTTCGTTCAGGCTCTTGCCTTTGGCAAGGAGCAGCAATATTTCATATTCCCGTTCGGTTAACTGCTCGTGCGGGGCCTTCTGTCCGGGGTCGTTCGTTTCGAACACCATCTGGCCGGCCAGTGCCGGATCAATGAAACATCCTCCCTGCGCGACCTTGCGGACGGCCGTCAGAAGAATCTCCGGCTCGCCGTCCTTGGTCAGGTAGCCCGCTGCGCCCGCATTCAAAGCCCGCCTTGCGATCTGCGGCTCGTTATGCATGCTCAGGACGAGGATCGGGATATGGGGGCTATGGCTGCGTATGCGCGTGATGAGGTTCACGCCGCTGACGCCGGGCATGGACATGTCGAGCAGGATCACGTCGAAGTCCCCTTGCTGCAACCGTTCCAGGACCTGCCCGCCGTTCACCGCCTCGGCGACCACGGCAATGTCGGCCGTCAAGGCGAAAAGATGCTTCAGGCCTTCCCGCACGATGCCGTGATCGTCAGCCATCAATATTTTTATCATGTTCTCTCACTGTCGTGGAAACGGGAATACGTACCCCGACCGTCGTGCCGTGGCCGGGTGCGCTGGAAATGGCAACCTCGGCGCCCAGCATGATCGCGCGTTCACGCATGCCGACCAGGCCGAAGGATTTCTCTTTGGGAACGGAAGGGTCGAATCCTTTGCCGTTGTCGCTCACCTCCAGTAGGTAATCGTCTCCGTGGCGTTTGAGGCGGATATCCACCCGACTTGCTTCCGCGTGCCGGGCGACGTTGGTGAGCGACTCCTGGACCATGCGGAAAATCGCAGTGGAATGCGTGTCGTCCAGACCGATTCCATCCTCGGCCGTGTCCAGTTTGCAGGGAATGTGCGTGTGCCTGGAGAATTCTTCCGTCAGCCATTCCAGCGCCGAGACGACTCCCAGGTCGAGCGGCGCGGGGCGCAGGCTCGCTGCGATGTCACGCGTCACCTGGATAGTCTTGTCCACCAGGGCACTCAGGCTCCGTGCTTGCTCCTGAATCGCCGGTGCGTTCCCGCCGGACTGCATGCGGAGGACGGAGACCCCCATGCGCAGTGCCGTCAGGTACTGCCCCAACTCGTCGTGCATGTCGCGCGCGATGCGCTTGCGCTCTTCCTCCCTGACCATTTCCGACCGCGCGGCCAGCCCGCGCAGATGGACATGGGATTCTTCGAGGCGCCGCTCGGCTTCCTTCAGTGCCGTGATGTTGTGGGCGAGCATCAACGCCCCCAGCACGCTGCCGTTCGGCCCATGCTCCGCAACCATTTGCACGGCGTAATCGTTCACCGCGCCCGACTTCGGATGCCGCCACGCGATGAACATTTCCGCCGGGGTTCCTGTCGCCATGACCCGCTCCAGGGCAGCCCGGTATTCCCGCGCGGAGATATCCATGCTCGCAGCCCATTGGGCATCCGGCGCGCCGTTGAAGGCCTCGTCCGAACCGATGCCCGTTTCCCTGACATAGGCTGGGTTCACATAGACGCGGCAGCAATTCAAATCATAGCGGACGATGAGACTCGGCGAGTTCTCCGCCAGGGTGCGGAATTCTCGTTCTCTTACGAGCAACTCCGCCTTCACCCGGTCCTTTTCGGCTCGCATACGCAAAGCTAGAACGCCATAGGCAATATCGTTGGCGAGTTCTTGCAGCAACTCAACCTCTTCATTTTCGAAAGCTTGAGGCTCGGCTGAATAAATATTGAGCGAACCCAATATCTGCCCATTGCAGATTAAAGGAATCGCTACACTCGACCGGAAACCGCGCCGGAGTGCCTCTTTACGCCAGGGTGTCAGTGCTTGATAAGTCTTGAAATCATGATTGATTGCCGCCACCCCGGTTCTTATCGCGAAGCCAATCGGGACCTGTCCTCGTTCTGTATCTGCCCATGTTATCTGTATGCCGTCGAGATAGCCGTTTTCATATCCGGAGTACGCGACCGGGCGCACGGTCTTGTGTTCATCATTTTCGGCAAGCCCGACCCATGCCATCAGGTAACCAGCCTCGTCGCAAACCAACTTGCAAACACCATTTAGAAGCTCTTGTTCATTCTCGGTGTGAATCAACATATGATTGCATTTGCTGATGGCATGCAGTTTGCGATTCAGACTATGTACTAGGGCCTCCTTCTGCTTGCGCTCGGTGATGTCGTGACCGATGGTAATCGCGCCGAATATTTGCCCGTCCGCCGCCCGCTCTGCCGCGATGGAAACCAGGTTGGTGCGTATGTCGCCCGATGGCGTGGGTATCTGTAGCTCGAGCTCGCTACGCTCACCTGTAGCAAGCGTATGTTCCAGCGCCAGCCGGTAAATTTCCGGCATGATAAAAGGATTGGATTCCTGCTGCGTCAAGCCGATCATTTGTTCTTCCCTGACAGCAGAAATTCGCTTCAGCGCCGGATTGATGTAGGTGCGCCGACCTTCGCGGTCATAGCGAATCAGCGTGTCCGGCATATTTTCCGCCAAGGTGCGAAACTCGCGTTCGCGCTGCACCAGCAGGTCTTCCGCCTGCTTGCGCTCGGTGATGTTGAGGCCGAAAGCAATAATACCGGCCATTTCGCCCGATGCCCCTCTTTCGGGAACGATAGTAACTTGATGATAAAGAACCTCGCCACCGGCGGTGGTTTCCGAAAATTCGACAACCACACTCTGTTCCGTCTCCCGCACGCTAGCGAGGCCCCGGTCGATTTCCGCGAAACGCTCGTCCGGCCATACCTCGCGGGGCAGCTTGCCGACCAGTTCGGCGAGGGGAAGGCCAAAATACCCGAGCAACGGGGCGTTTGCGTAAGTCATCCTTCCATCAATATCGTAACGGAGGATGGAATAGGGCGATGAATCCGTCACCGAGCGCAGCTCGGCCTCCCTGTTAAGGATGCCTTCTTCCATGCGCTTGCGCTCGGTGATGTCGCGGCCGACCATGAGCGCGCCGACGATTCTGCCCTCCTCGTCGCGCTCGGCCACGAATCTGACGTTGTGGATTTGCGTGCCCTTCTCGGCGTGACGCAGGGTCACTTCCATCTCCTGCGGCTCGCCTGTCGCCAACACCAGGCGGAGCCTTTGCGCGAACTCGTCGATTTTCATCGCGCGAGCATTTTCGGGCGTCTCTTCCGGCGTCTGCCCGAGCAACGCACCGGGATCGATGCCCATCAGCCGCGCCGTGGCGGAATTGAGGTATACCTTTCTGCCGCTGCCGTCGTAGCGGATGATGTGGTCCGGAATGTTTTCCGCCAGGGTGCGGAATTCGCGCTCGCGGACAGCCAATACCTCTTCCGCGTGCTTGCGCTGGGTGATATCGATGAAGCTCACAATCACCTCGGCAAGCTCTCCATGCTCGTCAAAGACCGGGTCGGCATTGACCAGCACCCACGCATCTTCTTCCTTGCCGGGGCGGTGCACGCCAAAGACGTAATTCCTCAGCGGCTCGCGGGACGCCAGCACCCTGTTGACCGGGTATTCGTCATGCGAAGCAGTGCGCCCGTCCTCTTGGAAGAAATGCCATACCGAATCCAAGGCTGTTTTTCCAAGCAACAGGTCTTCCGGGAGGCCGAGGATTTCCTGCGCCGCAGGGTTGGCGGTGAGGATTCGCGTATCGGCTCCGTGCACGACCACCGCGACCTGAATCTTCTGGATGAGGGTGCGATATTTCTCTTCACTCTCACGCAATGCGTGTTCGGAAAGTTTGCGCTCGGTGATATCACGCGCAGTCAAGAGCGCGAACTTTTCTCCCTCGTATTCGATGAGGGTGCCGTTCAACTCCACCGGGAATATCCGCCCATCGCGCATACGTTGCTGCGATTCGAGCAGGCCATAGATGGGACCGAATTCGAACATTTCTCCCAACATCTTTTTATGTTCTTCGGGAGTGAAATACGGGTCGATGTCGCTCGCCGTCATTGTCAGGAGTTCCTCGCGGCTGTAGCCGAGGGAATGGCATGACGCATCGTTGACATAGACAAAACGCCCCTGCTCGTTCATCAGGAACGCGCTCTCCGACGAGGCATTCACTGCACGATTAAGCAGTGCAATCTCACGTTCCGCCTGTTTGCGTTCGGTGATGTCGCGGGAGAGGACGATAAACAGGGGTTCCTCCCCCTGCCCTGCGGTCTTGCGGGCAACGGACAATTCAAACCGGAATTTTCCATGCGGAAGCTGTAATTCAAATTGCGCGCCGGATGAAACGCCGTTTTCATGCGCCTCTCGCAACGCGGACATCCAGGCATCCGCCGCTTCAGCCGGCAGGAAATCAGAAACCGTTTTCCCGAGAAGGGCTTCGGCAGGTGCTGGCAGCAGATCGGTACGCGGAGAATGATATTCATGGTTGCGGCCATCCAATCCCAGTACGAACAACGAATCCGGGATGGCATCCAGCGCGGCCTGCAGTTTGTTCTGGGATCGCCGCACCTGCGTATTGAGCGCTTCCAGCAGACGGTTGGAACGCCGCAGGCGAAGCAGGAAATACGCGGTGCCCGCCAGCAAGATCAGGCTGGCCGCCAGCACGGTCCACAGCCAGCGTTGCTGGAGCGCGCGATGCTGGAGCTCGGCTGCTTGCCGCTCGTTGCGGCGAGTCAGTTCATCGATCTCGCGCTGCCGGCTCTCGGCCTGATAACGCTTGGCGAGCTCGACCATGCGTGCTCTGGACCTCTTTGCAGTCGCTTCGCTCAGTCTCTCGGCAGCCTTGACGGTGAGCTGGTACGCCAGCGGGTGGTCTCCACGGGCCGCTGCAAGCGCGGCCAGGTGCTTTTCGGACTCGCCCAGATAGAGGATCAGGCCGATTTCCCTAGCCAGGGCGTACGCGCGTTCGGCATCGGCCTGCGCCGCCGCGAGCTGGCCCAGGGCCTGCCGGCTTTCGCTGCGGGCGCCGAGAGCCCACCACAGGCCGATCTTGTTGGAAAAGTGCTCATAAATAGCGGCCACCTCGTCGAGCAGCGGCAGGGCAGCGGCATGATGGCCCTGCTGACGCAGGCCGTCGGCGAATGCGTACAGCCCGTGGGCGACAGAGAATGGCGCCCCCGCCGAGCGGTAAAGGGCGATGGCTGCACGAATCAGTTCTTCACCCGCATCGCCACCAGCCATCTGCCCCAGACCGACCATGGCATCCGCCTCCAGCAGCCTGGAGCCGGCGGCGCGCGCATGGTCGCGCATTTCCAGGAAATACCGGTGCGCCTCCTGCTTCCGCCCGCTTTGGTCGTAGGCGATGGCCAGCCCCTGGCAGGCATAGGTCAACGCGAACCGATCTCCTGTGTGCCGGGCGATGTCCATCGTCTGTATGGCGATGGTGACCGAGTCGTCGAACTGGCCCAGACGCCGGTACTTCATGGACGTGCGCAACATCGCCTCGGCCAGCAGGTCCGGCCGATCCACCCCCTTGAGCATCTCCATGCTGCGGGTGGTGGCGGCGACCACCTCGTCGATCTTCGCCTGGTTAACCGCATTCAAGGCCACGTTCAGGTCGGCCTCGACCTGGCCCACGGCGTCGCCGTGCCGCTTGGCCAGATCCATGGCGGCCTGGGCGTGTCTGGCTGCCTCGTCGGTGAGCGCCAGGTAAGTTTCGATGCGGGACAACAGGTTCAGCAGCCGCGCTTGATCGGCGGGCGTCGCATCGCCGGGAAGCGCGGCCTGCAATCGCTTCGCTTCCTCGTAGGCGTGGGGCGCGTCGTTTTCGGCCAGTATCCGCGTGGCTGCGGCCTCGCTGCGCCAGGCATCGAGCGGGCCGGCGGCATGGGCCGCGCCGGCCAGGCAAAGACCCATAGCCAGCAGTACCAGCTGGTGGCGAATCCTCGCGGACAGGTTTTTTGTCATCGGAATCGCAGCGCCACCGTGGCACTGATTTGCCTGTCGTTGATCCAGGCGCTTTGAGGTCGCGTTTCCACCCCATAGTAGGATTTGCGCACCGTGCCGAGCAAGTTCTGGCCCTCGATTGCGAGCGATATCTCGTCGCTGATGCGATAGCCAAGGGAAGCGTCGAGCCAACCATAGGCGCCGGTATAAATAGGAAACGCGCCGACGTCGATGCCCGCCACCATTTCCGACGGAATGTCGGCGAAGTCGAGATTGCGACCGACGCCGGCCGTGAACACTTCGCGGCCGTTCAGCGTCGTCTCCATCAGCGTGAGACCGCGCAGGGCGACGTTGGCACCCTCGCCCCGGTCGCGGGCGATCTGCACGCCGATGATGCGCTGAAGCGCATCGGTAACGCTGAGGTCGGGAAGTTTGTCGATGTCTTCGGCGACGACCGAATCGACGATCGCCAACTGGTCGCGCTTGATGTCCAGGGCCGTGACAAGGCTCGCGCGCTTGCCGGTGACAACGACTTGGCCGAGATCGAACGTCTCGACCCCCTCCTCAAGCCTGGCGGCCTCGGGGATATCGGCTTCGGTATCGGGTTGGGCGGACGTCGACGCGGATCGCGCATTTACTTCCGCCAGATTCGGTGGCTCGCCGCCCCATGCAAGAGCCGGGGTCACCGCGAGCACCCCCCCAAGCCTGCGAATCTGCCTAAGCACGCTTGCTCGCGGACAAATAAAAGCCGCTGGAGCCGTTCTCGAACACATCGAGGCAACCCTTGCGGCATGGTCGAATACGGCTTGGAACAAGCTGGCTTCCTGCTGGCGATCAAACACGCTAACCCACATATTTTTTTCTATTTATTCTTCGGAATACGCGTCCGCAACATGAAAGCCGAGTGGTCCAACACGCGTTCCCTACCCCAGGTCAAGTCTTTGGGCCGCCGTAAGCCGATGCTCCACAAAGTTCAATAAACATGCGAACAAAGCCAGCAAGGCTGGACGATACGCGCCAACATCGCGACAAAAAAAGAACACTATAGGCTGTAGCTTTAAAGGATTCATTTTGGCTAGATGGGTCTACAAAAGCAACACAAAAACAGATCGCCCGACATAAGCAAAAAAAACAGTTATGGGATTCCATGAAAATTCGGCACGCATTCGCCCAGGCATTAAAGAAATCCCGCAAGGCCCATGGGCTGACACAGGAAGATTTTTCGGAAGTATCGAGCCGAACGTATCTGAGCACCCTCGAGCGCGGTAAAAAAAGTCCCACGCTCGACAAGATCAATATGCTGTCTCAAACCATAGGCATCCACTACCTCAGCCTGCTGACGCTGGCCTACCTGTATTCCAATGGCGAAAACAGTCCCGACCTGATTTTCCAACGAATCAAGTTCGAGATCGACAAAGTCAACGGGGGAGAGGGATTTTGAAAAATGGCATGACCAACCGAACGGCGGCTCCGCGCGGCTGTGGCCCGAGGGAAGCGGAGATCCGCGCATGCCTTTCCTGTTCAGGCCGATGCAGCGATATCCAGCCGCCGCCCTTCCCTGAGCAGTTGCGTGACGCCATCCACCGGCAAGGGCTTGCTGAAATAAAACCCCTGGATCTCGTCGCAATCATGGGTCAGCATGAAGTCGAGCTGGTCACGGGTCTCGATGCCTTCCGCGATGACCTTCAGGCCGAGGTTGTGGGCAATGCCGATAATCGCCTGCACGAGCGCCTTGTCGTTCCGGTCGCCGGGAATGTCGGTCACGAAGGAGCGATCCACTTTCAGGTAGTCCAGCGGGAAGCCCTTTAGATAGCTGAGCGAGGAATAGCCCGTCCCGAAATCGTCCACCGCCAGCCGGACCCCGATATCCTTCAGGACATCGAGCGTTTGAAGCACCCGATTGGTGTCGTTCATCAGCATGCTTTCGGTCAGTTCGAGCTCCAGCAAATCCGGGGGAAGCCCGGTCTGGTCCAGGATGCGAACGATGCTTTGGGCAATATCGATATCGCGAAACTGGCGCGCCGAGAGATTGACCGCGACCGGCACCCGCCTGCCGAGTTCTTCCTGCCATCGCTTCGCTTGCCGGCAGGCGCTCTGGAGCACCCACTCGCCGATCTGCACGATGGTGCCGTTTTTTTCCGCGACTGGAATGAACTCTCCCGGAGAGATCGGCCCGGCGTCGGCCGTGTTCCACCGAAGAAGCGCTTCCACACCGGTGACATCGCCGGTTGCCAATTCGACCCGCGGCTGATAATGCAGCGCGAACTCCGTCCCGACCGCATTGATCGTTCGGCGCAGACGATTGCCGATATCCACTTGCCTGCGGATGCACGAATCCATTTCGGAAGTGAAATGGCGATAGCTGTTTTTGCCGCTCTCCTTGGCCCGGTACATGGCAGTGTCGGCGTTGCGCAGCAAGTCGTGTGCATTGCTGTCGTCGATGGAATAGAGCGCAATCCCGATGCTGCAACTGACCATGACCTCCTGCTCGTTGACCCTCAACGGCGCAGCAACGCCGTTCAGCAGCTTGACTGCCACCCCGTCGACATCGCGTATGTCGGCCACGTCTTCCACCAGGATAGCGAACTCATCGCCGCCCAGGCGGGCGACCGTATCGCTGTCCCTGAGCGCATCCTGCAGCCGTATTGCCACATGCTTGAGCACATCGTCCCCAAACATGTGGCCGAGGGTGTCGTTGATGTCCTTGAAGTTGTCCAGATCGAGGCACATCACGCCCACCATCCGGCCGTTGCGCCGCGCGCGGGAAAGCGCCTTGTTGAGCCGGTCGCGAAACAACAGCCGGTTGGGAAGCGCGGTCAGGGCGTCAAAATGCGCCTGGAACATCATTTGCGTTTCGAATAGCCTGATCTCGGTCACATCGCGCGCGGTGACGAAGATGCCCTTGACCTCGCCCTGTTCGTTTCGATAAAGGCTGGCACTGCATATCGTTTCCGCAGTGCTTCCATCCCGGTGGCGAACAGACAGGTAGAAGTTGCGTATTTTTTCTTCCGCCAATATTCGCCGGAGAAGTTCTGCCGCCTCATGTTCGTCGACAAAACAGCCCGCGAAACTGCCACCCAGCAGACTGTCGCGGGAACAGCCGGTGGCGTCCTCAACCGCGCCATTGACGTCCACGATCCGGCCCAATGCATCAAGCGCAAACATCGGGTCCGGACTGAGTTCCACAAGTTTGCGGACGAAAATGGCATTGGCGCACAAGCCCGACGGCGCCCCGTTCTCATGGAAGATGCCTGCAGCCTTCGCTGCCCGACTTTCGGATTCGGCAAGCAGGCGCTCCAGCTCCAGAATCCGATTCCTGTATTCACTGCCACGCACTTTATCGCCCATATTCGCCCCGCTAACGAGCTGCCTCCAGGATGGCGCGCGGAATGGCACCCAGCGGCAATATGCGATCCACCGCCTCCAGCTTGACCGCCTCTTTCGGCATGCCGTAAACGACGCAGGTTTCCTCGTCCTGGGCGATCGTGCGTGCCCCCACGTCGTGCATTTCCTTCAACCCTCTCGCACCATCGTCCCCCATGCCGGTCATGATGATCCCCAATGCGTTCTTGCCGGCGAACTTGGCGACCGAACGGAAAAGCACATCCACCGACGGCCGGTGACGGCTGACCGGCGGGCCGTCCACCACGTCCACGTGATACTGCGCGCCGTTGCGTTTCAGCAGCATGTGGCGCCCGCCCGGCGCGATCAATACGCGCCCCGGCAGGACCCGGTCGCCGTTTTGCGCCTCCCTCACCTCCATCTGGCACAGGCCGTTCAGCCGCTTCGCAAACTCCCCCGTGAATTTCTCCGGCATATGCTGGACCACGACGATGCCCGGGCACACCCGGGGCAAGGCAGTCAGCACCGACTCCAGCGCCTGGGTGCCCCCGGTGGACGTGCCCACTGCCACCACCATGTCGGTGGTCTGAGCCATGGCGGCTGCCGGGGCGGGCAGGATGGCGTCGGCCGACAGCTTGGGCGGAGTGGCTAGCGGCGTCGCCTGCACGACCAGACGCTTGGGGTTGGCGTGTGCCGCCACCTTGACCACGCTTATCAGATCGTCCGAAGCCTCCTGCAAGTAATGCTTCAGACCCAGCTTCGGTTTGGTGACGATGCTCACCGCACCCGCCGCCAGCGCCTGCATGGTCGTTTCCGCCCCTTTCTCGGTCAGGGTGGAACAGATCACCACCGGGGTCGGCCGCTCGGCCATGATTTTTTTCAGGAAGGTGATGCCATCCATACGGGGCATTTCCACATCCAGCACAATCACGTCCGGCCACTGGGCGCGCATGCGTTCCATGGCGAAAACCGGGTCGGCCGCCGCTCCGATCACCTCGATAGCCGGGTCTTCGGACAGCGTGGCGGCCAATACCTGCCGCACCACCGCCGAGTCGTCCACGATCAGAACCTTTATGCGGGACAAGGCGAAGCGCTCCCATCCATGTGAAAGACCACACCCACCCAGCCCCCACGTCCGCCTACCATGCACCCAAGGCGGACAGCCATAATCAGGCGGTCCGAGGCGTGTCTTTCATACAGAGCAGCCCTGGCATCATTCTCTCTGAGCTTCATTTGCCAGCACCGGAACTTGCCGCCCTGTTCCCCGCCAGGCGGCCGAGCCCGCCTGGCGGCGTGCGCTCCGCGTTGCTATCTCGCAGCGCGTCTTGGGTGAATTGCAACGGGATCAAGAGAGCGGTCTCCGCGTCGCAACGAGCCTGGGAATGCGCCGCCGTGCCCACCCCATCGTTCCGCAGGAATGGGGCGATGGAACGATGCCTGACTGAGACGACCCCGTTCCACACATCGAAAAACAGGGTGCGGTGCCCCACGCCTTCCACATGCTCGGACACGCAATCGAAGCCGTGCCTCCTGACAAGCTCCCGCGCCGCCAGGACGTTCTTCGATCCCACGTGGCCCGCTTCCGCCTTGGCGATCTCCGGAAACATATTGCCGCCTCCGAACATCTTCACCTTGTAGTCGCTCGGATGGGTGTTGCAGCCGCGGATTTCCCTCAGTGCCAGTTCGATGGCCTCGTCGGCGTAGCGCCCGTCGAGGCGGGCATTGATCTCCCGTTTGCGCCTCGGCAGCATGAAGTGGCACATGCCCCCCACCCGCATCTGCGGATGCCAGAACACCAGCGATACGCACGATCCCAAAACCGTGCGGATGCGCGTCGCCCGGTCGCCGAAGTAAAGCTCCCCCGGCTGAAGGAATATCTCGATGATGTGGTCCGGCTTATGCATGGGGTTTCCGGTAGATGGAGGGCGTGACGATCTTGAGTTCGTCGGTCACGCCGTTCAGGCTTTCCGAATGGCTCACGATGAAATAGCCGCCCGGCCGCAGCAGGGGCAGAATGCGCCTCACCACCTGGGATTTGGTCTCCATGTTGAAATAGATCATCACGTTGCGCAGGAAGACCACGTCAAACTCGCCCATCTGGGGCAGCGGCTCGTTGAGATTGATCTGCCTGAACTGCACCTGCTGGCGCAGGTGGCGGTCGACGAGGAAGGTGCCCTCCTGGCTGCCCACGCCCTTCAGGCAATAGCGGCTCAGGTGCTGCTGCGAAATGCCCTTGGTCCGCTCCAGCGAGTAGTGGCCGCCGCGCGCCTTTTCCAGCACGCGCGTGCTGATGTCCGAGCCGAGGATTTCCCAAGGCGCCTCGCCCAGGCCGTCGGCCAGCACCATGGCCAGCGTGTAGGGCTCCTCGCCGGAGGAGCAGGCCGCGCTCCACACCCGGAACGGCCGCCCCGGACGGTGCTGCGGCAGCACCTGGTCGCGCAGGAAGTCGAAATGCTTGGGCTCGCGGAAAAAGTAGGTTTCGTTGGTGGTCAGCAGGTCCACCGCGATCTGCAGCTCCCCCCGCGTGCTGTCGTCCTGCAGAATGCGGAAATAGTCAGCGTAGCTGCCCGCGCCGTGGTGGGCGAGCCGCCTGGCCAAGCGTCCGCTGACCAGGGGTTTCTTCGCCGCAGACATGCTGATCCCGGCGATGCCGTAGATCAGCTTCTGGAACTGGGCGAATTCCTGGTCGGTGATGATGATGGTGCGCATGGCATCCCTCTATGCCGCAATCGCGGTGCCCACTTCCAGTTCGTCGAACCAGTTGATGAAGCGCATCACATCCGGCCCTTGATAGATCGCGCCGTGCTGCGGGCACAGCATGTCGATCGGCATTTTCGCCACACGCTCGCACCAGTCGCGCTTGGCCGCGGTGGAGCCCATCCAGCGCCGGTGGAAGCCCTCGGCATAACGCATATGCTTGTCGAACTGCGTGACGAACAGATCGTCTTCGCTCTGCGGCAGCATGGCCGCACCGACATCGCCGCTGAACAGAATCTTCGCCTTGGGGTCGTAGAGCTGGAAATTGCCGGACGAGTGCAGGTAGTGGGCCGGCACCGCGCGCAGCGACAGACCGCCGATGGTGATATCCAAACCTTCGTCGGGGATGGAGATAAAGGTCGTGTCGTTGCCGCCGAAGTGGGGAACGAACGAACCCCACAACCAGCTCAAATGGCACTTCAGTTCAGGATTGAAATCCAGCCACAGCGCCAGCGACGAAATGATGTCCGGATCCTGGTGCGAAGCGAATAGCGCGCGAATCCGGTTCGGGTCGAACTCCGTGCTGATGGCGGCGAAGACCGCCGCAAAAATCTCCGACCCGCCGGGATCGGTCAGAAGCGCTTCTCCCTTGTCGATAACCAGATACTCGTTGGTGTCGATCAGGAACCCCGGCTTCTCCGGATCGCGCGCAACCACCGCCCACTTGTGTTCGCCATTTTCGTAAATGAACTGCATTTTCTTCATGTCAGGTTCTGCTCCGCAATTTTTTTAATATTATTTTTTTTGATAAATGATGCTCATACCTGCCACGCCTGTACTTCCGTGTCCAGGGACTTCAAGGTTTCCAGCAATTCGGCCATCCGGTCTTCGACCTCGCGCGACACCTGCCCCAGCGTCGCCGCCATATCGCCGCCATACACCGCCTCGATCCTCGCGCTGCGTGCAAGCGTGCTCCCGGTCCGGCACAAGCGCATCGAACCGTCTACCTGCCGGGCCAGCGTATTGCCAAGGCCTTGAAGTTTCATGCGCGTCTCTGCGACGGTACGCGCCTTCCGCCCGATGGCGTCGCCGAGGAGGCCGGCGGTGCGCTCCGACATGCCCACGGCGCGGTCCATTTGCCGTTGGGAACGGCGCTGATCGAGGAGAAAAGCCACATCCCGCACCACCCCGCTTACCAGCGCCGTTGTCCCCGCCATGTTGGCTTCCAGCTTGCTGCTGAAATTGCGCAACTCGCCGGACACCACGCCGTAGCCACGCGACCGCTCGCCGGCACGCTTGGCGACCAGCATGGCATTGACCGCCGTCAGATTGATGCCTGTTGAAATACGTACTACCTGCTTGATTTCCTCATTGATGCGCGCCGTCCGGCGCAGGCAGTCGCCCTGGTTGTCCTGGCTGTTTACGTGTTCGTTCATATGCACCTCGTTTGAACAATGGATTTCACAAATAACGAACACACCTCACGAGCCCGCATCGCTCGTGGCGAAATGCAAAAAAGCCGCACCCTCTCGATTTACCCATTCACCACCTTGAAGAAGCTCATGGTCTGCTGCAGCTGTTCGGCCTGGCTGCTCATCTCTTCGGCGGTGGCGGCGAGTTCTTCGGAGGAGGATGCGTTCTGCTGGGTGATCTGGTTGAGCTGGTTCATGGCGG
>JBAVWB010000221.1:0-10911 GCA_049697615.1 Thiobacillus sp.
AGCCACCAGCGTTCGCATCAGGTCGCCTACGCTACCGCCCGTGGTGATTTGCTCGCCCTTGCCGCCCAGGGTTTGCTGGTCGAAACCCCGCATGGCGGCCGCAAGCGGGTGTTCTATCCTGCTCCGGATTTACGCGAACACTTGGGAAACGGCACGCCTCACCAGTCCTGATTCAACAGTTTCTCCAGCCAGAACAGCCCGATCACGGTCTTGGTTTCGCAGATGCGTCCATCGCGCACCCATTGCATCGCCTCGGCGAACGGCACCCGCAGGATTTCCAGGAATTCATCGTGGTCGCGGCCGTGGTTGCCTTCCGTGAGTCCCTTCGCCAGATAGAACGCCAGCCGTTCATCCGAATAGCCAATGCAGGGATAGATGGTGGTGACCTCGCGCCATTCGCTCGCCGTATAGCCGGTTTCCTCTTCCAGTTCGCGTTTGGCGCAGGTGAGGTCGTCCTCGCCGGGGTCGATCTTGCCAGCCGGCAGTTCGATGAAGTCGCGGTGCAGCGGGTAGCGGTGCTGGCGCTCCAGCAGCAGGTCGCCGTTGTCGAACACCGGGATGACGACGACGGCCCCCGGATGGACGATGTATTCGCGCGTCGATTCGCGGCCATCGGGCAGGCGCACGCGGTCGCACTTGACGTGCATCAGCCGGCCCTTGAAGACGGTTTCGCTGGCCAGTTCGGTTTCGGTGAGCGTGGTTGTTGACGCGTCAGCGTCTTTACAACCACGGCCTACCCCTTGCGGGTGGAGGTCGGGGATGTCGGTTTTCATGCCGCCATGATACCGAGCGCGGGCAAAAAAAAGCCGGGCTCTTGCGAACCCGGCGGAACGGAGGAGACACCTCCTCGTTGCGGAGAACTTCCTGCTTGCAGCGCAAACAGCAAGCACACGCATCCTACGAAGGGGATTCAAATTTGGATATACAACTTTAGTTGTAGGTGGCACCCAAACTATTGTTTATATTGATTTTATTTTTTCACGAAAGGCCGAATACTGGCGCCGGCTGACCGCCAGACGCGCGTCCAGCCCGTCCAGCCGCAGAAAATGGCCGTCGTCCTCGCCCGGCAGCTTGCCGATTTCGCGGATGCGGGCGCTGGCAACCAGGCAGTTGCGGTGGATGCGCAGGAAGGCGTCGCCGAACTCGCTTTCCAGCCGGGTAAGCGATTCCTCGATGAGGAATTCGCGGGCGGTGGTGCGCACGGTGACGTATTTGAGCTCTGCCTTGAGGTAGAGGATGTCCGCCACCGGAATCAGCACGATGCGGCCTTTTTCGTTCACCGACAGGTGGGTGCGCGCCTTGGGATGCGCCTCGCGCAGATGGTCGAGGGCAACCGGACTGAGCCGGTGTGCCCGCGACAGGGCGCGCACCAGCCGGTCGGCACGCACCGGTTTCAGCAGGTAATCGACGGCGTTCAGATCGAAGGCCTGGCAGGCATAGGCATCGTAGGCCGTACTGAAGATGATGGCTGGCGGAACGGCCATCCGGTTCAGATGGGCCGCACACTCAAGGCCGTCCATCCCGGGCATGCGGATATCGAGCAGCACGGCGTCGACCGACTGTTGCTGCACCTGATCCAGCGCACCGAGCCCGCTATCCGCTTCGCCGACGATATCGACCTGCAACTCGGCGGTGCAATCCGCCAACACATCGCGTAGACGACGGCGTGCGGGCGCCTCGTCATCGACGATGAGGACGCGCAGGGGCGGGTTGGGTGCGGTCATCCTAGAAACGGTGGCTGGACGCATTCGATGGTGCGTCAGGGCGCGTGGCTGCCGCGAAGCGAGGAGGCGGCAGGCTGATGCCTGCAACAACGAACGACAAAGGCAGGCTCGTGACCTGGCGCAGCAGCGGGTGCGTAGCGGATTCAACCTGCCGGAAACCCCTATCGGAGGCCAGACAGCCTGCATGGAGACGAAATTCCTCAAAGCTCATGAGCGGTCAGCCACGGTTTCTAGGATGGTGGGTATAGGGAATGACGATGTGCACCTGATAAACGGCACCCAGCGGCTCCAACTTGAGCTGGGCGTCGAGGTCGAAATGCAGCAGCAGACGTTCGCGGATGTTGTCCAGCGCGATGCGATTGCCCTTGTGATGCCCGGCCTCGGCGGCAATGGGATTGCGCACCACGATATGAACCTTGTCGGCACTGCGGTAGATATTGAGGCTGATTTCGCCGCCTTCCGGCTGCGGCTCGATGCCGTGATACACCGCGTTTTCCACCAGCGGCTGGATCACCAGCGGCGGAATCAGCGCGTCTCCCGGCATTTTGCTGATGTGCCAGGCCACCTGCAGGCGGTCTCCCAGGCGCAGTTGTTCCAGTTCCAGATAGGCGCGGGTGAGCGCCACCTCATCTTCCAGCGGCGCCAGCTGGCGGGCATCGCCCATCAGCGCGCGGAACAGGTCGGCCATGTTCTCCAGCGCGCGCTCGGCGCGGCGCGGATCGCTGCGCACCAGCGATAGCACGGCGTTCAGGCTGTTGAACAGGAAATGCGGGCGGATGCGCGCCTGCAGGGCCTGCAGCCGCGCCTCGGTGATGGCGGGCGATAGCGCGCGGGAACGCAGGTTGAAATAGGCCAGCAGGCCAGCACCGAGCAGCAAGGCAAACACGGCCACGCCGCTCAGCGGAACCGGCCGCGCGCCGGCCAGCAGCGGGCCCAACCACAGGGTGACCAGCACCGGCACCAAAACGACCAGTACCAGCGTGAATCCGACCCCCATCCGATAGGGCTGGCTGCGCAGCCAGCGCCCCGCCGCACACAGGAACAGCAGGGTCAGCAGCAGGGCAGGCTGCGCCAGCGCCGACAGGGCGATGAATTCTGCCCAGAACGCGGGGGCGTCCGACGCGCGTGCCACCCCCCCGGCCACCAGCGCCGCCTCCACGGTCAGCGCGATGCGCAGGTTCACCCCCAGGTGACAGAAGTTCGGCAATTCGACCTGCCGGTTGTTATGATTCTTTCTTTTCATTCCCCATTCCTGCCCCATGAGCACGTCATCGACGCCGCCCGCAGCGTGGTCCGGCCGCTTTTCCGAGCCGGTTTCCGAAATCGTCAAACGCTACACCGCGTCGATTCCCTTTGATTATCGGCTGGCCGAGTTCGATATTCAGGGTTCGCTGGCGCACGCCGCCATGTTGCACCACGTCGGCGTCCTGTCCAAGGACGACCTGGAAGCGATCCGGCGCGGCATGGCCGAGCTGCTGGCCGAGATACGCGCCGGCGGATTCAACTGGTCGCTCGACAGGGAAGACGTCCACCTCAACATCGAGGCGGCGCTGACCGCGAAAATCGGCGACGCCGGCAAGCGCCTGCACACGGGCCGCAGCCGCAACGACCAGGTGGCGACCGACATCCGCCTGTTCCTGCGCGACGCGATCGACCACATTCTGGTCGGTCTAAAGGCCTGCCAGACCTCGCTGGTCGACCTGGCCGAGAAGCATGCCGACACCGTGATGCCCGGCTTCACCCACCTGCAGGTGGCGCAACCGGTCACCTTCGGCCACCACTTGCTGGCCTATTTCGAGATGCTGGCGCGCGACGCCGAGCGCATGGCCGACTGCCGCCGCCGGGTCAACCGGCTGCCGCTCGGCGCCGCCGCGCTGGCCGGCACCAGCTATCCGATCGACCGCCAGTTCGTCGCCGACCAGCTCGGCTTCGACGCGGTCTGTGAAAATTCCCTGGACGCCGTCTCCGACCGCGACTTCGCCATCGAATTTACCGCCGCCGCCGCGCTGGTGATGACGCACCTGTCACGCCTGTCGGAAGAACTGATCCTGTGGATGAGCCCGCGCTTCGGCTTCATCGATCTGGCCGACCGTTTCTGCACCGGTTCTTCCATCATGCCGCAGAAGAAAAACCCCGACGTGCCCGAACTGGTGCGCGGCAAGACCGGCCGGGTCAACGGCCATCTGGTCGCGCTTCTGACCCTGATGAAAGGCCAGCCGCTGGCCTACAACAAGGACAACCAGGAGGACAAGGAGCCGCTGTTCGACACCGTCGACACCCTGAACGACACGCTGGCGATCTACGCCGACATGCTGCGCGGGGTGACGGTCAAGCCGGATGCGATGCGTGCCGCGGTGATGCAGGGCTTCGCCACCGCCACCGACCTGGCCGATTACATGGTGAAGAAGGGCATGCCCTTCCGCGACGCACACGAAGTCGTGGCGCGCGCAGTGCGGGCGGCCGACACCAGCGGGCGCGATCTGGCCGATCTGCCGCTTGCCGAGTTGCAGGCGTTCAGCCCGATCATTGCGGAGGATGTCTACGCCGTGCTGACGCTGGAAGGCTCGCTCGCCGCCCGCGATCACTTCGGCGGCACTGCGCCGGCGCAGGTGCGCGCGGCCATCGCCCGCGCCCGGAAACGGATCTAGTGTCACGAACCAAAAATAACGAAACATGAAACAGCGTCTTTTTCCGCCATGCGTCGTTGCAGCCCCTTGCCGTATACCCCATACGGCTGCGGGTCTGCGCCTAGCCTGACGAAAAAATCCATCTGTTTCATTTGTTCCGCTATTTCCGGTTCGCAACACTAGGGATTTAAGGCCGGCCCAAGCGCCATCGGCGGAACGTGCTCGCGGCAGATCCGCCGCACCTCGGGACTGCTGAGCTTTTCCTGCATCAGGCCGCAAAAATAGCTGCGCGGCCCCAGCCGCTGGTTATGGCGGCAGGTGGCGCACACGCCGAAGCTGCGCTTGCCGCTTTGCGCCTGCACCTGGGCCAGCACCTGCCGCAACACCACCATCGCCGATGTCACCCGAGCCGGGCTGGCAGTCTGCACGATATCGCGCCAGGCACTGCCGGCGCTCAATGTCTTCAAAAGGTTGGTGCCGCCTTCGGCCAGGATCAGCCGCACCACCCGGCCATCGCGGGGGTCGGCGTAGCGCGAGATCAGGCGGCGGCGCGCCAGCACCAGCACCGTCTGCGATACCGTACCCTTGGTCAAGCCCAGGTATTCGGTCAGCGCCTGCGGCGTGTTGCTGAAGCGATTGGCCTGGTTCAGGTAGAACAGTACCTGCAGGTGCACCGGCTGCAGCCCCTGCGCCGAGCCTGCCTGCCGCAAGTCGGCCCGGGTCAGCAGCGACAGCCGCTCGACCAGGTCAAACAGGGTGAGCGCCTGGCTTTTCAAAAACGTGGGATTTTAGAAGCGGACCATGACGCCGCCTTGCGCGGCGATCAGGGCGGCCAGCTTGTCGTAGAGCGGCTCGCCGCTCTTGGTGTCGGCCCAGCCGGCGTCCAGCGGTTTGAAGTGGAAGCCGCCCGAGCGCGCGGCGACCCAGATTTCGCGCGCAACTCCGTGACGGTTGATGATGATCTTGCTGCCATCGTCGAACTCGACCTCGATGATGCCATCGGCCGGCGTCTCGAAATCCAGCTCGGCGTCTTCCAGCGCCTGTTCGATGCGGGCCAGCGTCGTGCTGGCGGCCTGGTTGAATTCAATTTCAGTCATGATGTCCCGTGCTAACATTTCGCGCATGAAACTGCGCACCCTATATATAGTGTCCTTGCTGCTGTGCGGGCTGGGTCTGACAGCCTGCGGCTCCAAGGGTGATCTGTATCTTCCCGAAAAACCTCCTGCACCGCAACGGACTTCCAATTGAATACCCTGCATCGCATCGACGGCCGCCTCCATCTCGAAGACGTGGCGCTGGACACGCTTGCCGAACGCTTCGGCACGCCACTGTATGTCTATTCCCGGCAGGCGCTCGAATCTGCCTACCAGGCGTATAGCGACGCCTTTGCCGAAACGCCCCACCTGATCTGCTATGCAGTCAAGGCCAACTCCAGCCGGGCGATCCTCAACCTGTTCGCGCGCCTCGGCGCCGGCTTCGACATCGTCTCCGGCGGCGAACTGGCCCGCGTGCTGGCCGCGGGCGGCGACCCCGGCAAGGTGGTGTTCTCCGGCGTCGGCAAGACCGCGGACGAGATGCGCGCCGCGCTTGAGGCCGGCATCCTCTGCTTCAACGTCGAATCGGTCAGCGAACTGCATCGCCTGAACCGGGTGGCGGGTGAGTTGGGCAAGGTCGCGCCGGTGTCGTTCCGCGTCAACCCCGACGTCGATCCCAAGACCCATCCCTACATCTCCACCGGGCTCAAGGAAAACAAGTTCGGCGTGCCCATTGCCGATGCACCCGCGCTGTACCGCCTGGCCGCCAGCCTGCCGAACCTCGCCATCACCGGCATCGACTGCCACATCGGCTCCCAGCTGACCGACCTGTCGCCGCTGGCCGATGCCGCCGACCGGGTGCTGGCGCTGGTCGATGCGCTGGCAGCCGAAGGCATCACGCTGCATCACATCGACCTCGGCGGCGGCGTCGGCATCCGCTACCACGACGAGACGCCGCCGGATCTGGCCGCCTATGGCCGCACGCTGGCGGCGCGCTTTGTTGGCCGCCGCGAGAAGCTGCTGCTGGAACCCGGGCGCTCGCTGGTCGGCAATGCAGGCCTGCTGCTCACCCGCGTCGAATACCTGAAGCCGGGCGAGGACAAGAACTTCGCCATCGTCGACGCGGCGATGAACGATCTGATGCGCCCTGCGCTGTACGAGGCGTATCACGAGATCGTCGCCGTCAACGAACGCCCAACGCCTGCAAAGCGCTACGACATCGTCGGTCCGATCTGCGAGACCGGCGATTTCCTTGGCTTTGCGCGCAATCTGGCAATCGAGGAAGGCGACCTGCTGGCCCTGCTTTCGGCCGGCGCCTACGGCATGAGCATGGCGTCGAACTACAATTCGCGCCCACGGGCGGCAGAAGTGATGATTAACAAGAATGAAATCAATCTTATCCGCGAGCGCGAAACGCTCGACAGCATAATGTCCGGAGAACGGCTTCCTGATTGACTTTCGAAGAAGTTCGGCCTGCTTGGTTTTTATTTTTTTTAGTATCGTGCCGATACATTTTGTTTGGCCGCTACATTTTTTTCGCATTACATTCTCAACAAATTGACTATTTATTGAACGGCCGACAAAAGCAACTAGAATGAGGCTCACCAAGCGGAGCCTCGGTATCGCCCGTGTTTAGCGGGATTCGGGCAAGTTGGTCGCCTGTCGATACCACGCTTTGGAAGTGCAAATTCTGACTGCACGTGGCTTCAAGCTGTAGTGATGAGTGAATGTGTTCAACTTCTAAGGAGTGTATAGATGGCAACAGTAAAGAAACCCGCCGCCAAACCGGCAGCCAAGAAGGCAGCACCGGCTAAAAAGGCAGCCCCTGCCAAAAAGCCCGTGGCCAAGAAAGCAGCCGCCAAGCCGGCAGCCAAAAAGCCCGCCGCTAAACCGGCAGCCAAAAAAGCAGCCCCCGCCAAAAAGCCTGTTGCGAAGAAAGCGGCTCCGGTCGCCAAACCCGCGCCGGCTCCGGCACCTGCACCCGCACCGGCGGTACCGGTCATCAAGCCGTTCGGGCTTTAAACAGGTCGGGCAATGCCCAATCTGAAACGGGGGCTTGTCCCCCGTTTTTTTATGGTGCGACCGGGGGACAAGTCCCCCTTTCCTTTTGCCGTAGCCGGGGACTTGCTCCTCCGCTTTTTACTGCACCCTTCTGTCACCCAATCTGACGGGTTCGATCGCGTGCCGGCACCCAGCGATCGCGGGTCGCCTTCAGCAAGGCCACGCCCCACGGCAGCCGCACGGCCAGCAACAGAACGAGTATTCCGCCATAGATCAGGGGATCGGTGAGATCCTTCTTCACCAGCCACAGGTAGTGGATGACCCCCAGCACGGCAATGAAGTAAACCAGTCGATGCAGCAACTGCCAGCGACGGCCGAGGCGACGCATCATGGCCTGGGTCGAGGTCAAGGCGAGCGGGATGAGCAGCACAAAGGCGGTGAAGCCGACAGTGATAAAAGGCCGTTTGACGATGTCCCGGGCGATGGCCGCCGGATCGAAGAACTGGTCCAGCCAGATATAGGTGACGAAATGCAGGCTGGCGTAGAAGAAGGTGAACAGCCCCAGCATGCGCCGGTAGCGGACGAGGTCGGCACGCCCGGTCAGCCGCCGCAACGGGGTGACGGACAGCGTCACCAGCAGGCCAACCAGCACCCAGGTGCCGGTCGATCGCGTGATGAACTCGATGGGATTCGCCCCCAGACCGCCGCCGACACCCAGAACGATCAGCCGCACCAGCGGCAGCAGGCACAGCAGCGCAATCCAGACCTTGGGATTGCGCAGGACAGCCCCCATCAGAAAAACTTTTTCAGGTCCATACCGCGGTACAAGGACGCCACCTGGTCGCCGTAGCCGTTGAACATCAGCGTGTCGCGCTTGAGGAATTCGCCGATGCGACGCTCCTTCGCCTGGCTCCAGCGCGGATGGTCGACCTGCGGATTGACGTTGGAATAGAAGCCGTATTCCCGGGGTGCGGCTGCCATCCAGGCGGTGATCGGCGGCTTCTCGACGAAGCGGATTTTGACGATCGACTTGGCGCTCTTGAACCCGTACTTCCACGGCACCACTAGGCGGATCGGTGCGCCGTTCTGGTTCGGCAGCACTTCGCCGTAGAGCCCGACTGCCAGCAGCGTCAGCGGATGCATCGCCTCGTCCAGGCGCAGGCCTTCGACATAGGGCCAGTCGAGCACGCGCGAGCGCTGCCCCGGCATCTGTTTAGGATCGTTGAGCGTGATGAATTCCACGTATTTCGCATTGCTGGTGGGCCCGGCGCGGAGGATAAGCTCATTGAGGGGAAGCCCCACCCACGGAATCACCATCGACCAGCCCTCGACGCAGCGCATGCGGTAGACGCGCTCCTCCAGCGGCGCGAGTTTCAACAGCGCGTCGATGTCCCAGGTCTGGGGGCGGCGTACCTCGCCTTCGACCGCCACCGTCCATGGACGCGTTTTCAGGCTGCCCGCCCTGTCGGCCGGGTCGTCCTTGCCGGTACCGAATTCATAGAAGTTGTTGTAGGTGGTGACGTCCTTGTAGGGCGTGTTTTTTTCATCCAGCTTGTAGGCGCTGCCGCGCACACCGGCCAGCTTGATGCCGGCGCGTGCATCGGGCGCGGCGCCGAGCGCGGCGCCCGCCGCCAGCGCGCCCATGCCCTGCATGAAGCGGCGGCGATCGCGGTAGATGTCGGGCGGGGTGATTTCAGACGGGGAAATGTCGGTAGGCGAGCGAATTAGCATGGCAGTGTCCTGGTTGGGCGTGCGTATTGAACAGTCGGGCCGCGCACGAAATCCTTACATATCCTGTCTGAAGTTGACCCTCGCGTGCGGTTTTTGTTTCGCCGCGGAACTGCTAAGGTGCGCACCTATCGTACGTCTTTGTTCTTTTAGCGGAATCCGTCATGCGCGCCCTACTCCTCCTGCTGTTCGTTCCGTCACTCAGCTTCGCCCAGGCGGGCGGGCCGCCCTTCATTCCGGTCAACATGATGAAAGTGGCCGCCACGCCGGTGTCGAATACCGTCAACGCGGTGGGCGCGCTGATCGCCGAGGACAGCGTGGTGCTGCGCCCGGAAATCGACGGCCGCATCGAGAAGCTGCTGTTCAAGGAAGGCCTGCCGGTGAAAAAGGGCGCGGTGCTGGTGGTGCTCGATTCCGCCGAGCAGCGCGCCCGCGTGGCGGCTGCCCAGGCCGACCTCAAACTGGCGGAAAGCCGCTACAAGCGCAGCGAGGAACTGGTCGCGCAGAATTTCATTTCGCGGCAGGCGCTCGACGAGTCGCGCGCCAATCTCGATATCCTGCGTGCGCGCCTGCAGCAGGAAAAGGTGGCATTCGAAAAGACCGTGATCCGGGCGCCGTTCGCCGGGGTGGCCGGGCTGCGCCAGGTCAGCCCCGGCGCCTATGTCGGAAAGGGCGACGACCTGGTGCGTCTGGACGCGCTCGGCACCCTGAAACTGGAAGTGCCGGTGCCCGAAACCTATCTGCCTCTGGTGCGCATCGGCCAGCCGGTCACCCTGACCGTCGATGCGCTGCCGGGACAAAGCTTCAGCGGCAAGGTGCACGCCATCGATCCGGTGGTCGATCCGGTCAGCCGCAATGTGCGCGTCCGCGCGCGCATCGCCAACCCCGCCGGCACGCTCAAGCCCGGCATGTTCGCCCGCGCCACCGCCGACCTCGGCGGCAAGGCCCACGCCATCCTGCTGCCCGAGCAGGTCATCGTGCCCAAAGCGGACGGCAGCTACGTTTTTCTCGCGGTCGACGGCAAGGCCGAACTGCGCAAGGTCGTGCTGGGCAAGCGCGATCCGGGCCGGGTCGAAATCGTCTCCGGCGTGAGCGAGGGCGACACCGTCATCCTCGACGGCCAGATCAAGCTGCGCCCGGGCGTGCCGGTCGTCACGCTGGAGCAGGCGGCGCAGATGATGAAGAAGATGCAGGCCGGCAAGCGCTGACCCGAGCCTGGCGCAAGGACTGAACGATGATCCTCTCCGATATTTCCATCCGCCGCCCGGTGCTGGCCACCGTGATGAGCCTGCTGATCATCCTGATCGGCCTGATCGCTTTCGACCGCCTGCCGGTGCGCGAATACCCCAACATCGACGCCCCGGTGGTGTCGGTGCGCACCGTCTATCCCGGCGCCTCGGCCGAGGTGATGGAAAGCCAGATCACCAAGCCGCTGGAGGATTCGCTGTCCGGCATCGAAGGCATCCGAACCATCAAGTCGGTCAGCCGCGAGGAAGTCAGCCAGATCACGGTTGAATTCGTGCAGTCGCGCGATCCCGAGGCCGCCGCCAACGACACCCGCGACCGCGTGGCGCGGGTGCGCGGCGTGCTGCCCAGCGAGGCGGAAGACCCGGTGGTGGCCAAGATCGAGGCCGACGCCCAGGCCATCATCTGGCTGGCCTTTTCCAGCGACCGCCAGTCGCCGCTGGAAATCACCGATTACGCCGACCGCGTGGTGGCTGACCAACTGAAGACCCTGCCCGGCGTGGCCTCGGTCATCATCGGCGGCGAGCGCCGCTACGCCATGCGGCTGTGGCT
>JBAVWB010000222.1:0-18321 GCA_049697615.1 Thiobacillus sp.
CGAGCGGCCGGGCAGCCGCATCGACGAGGTGGGCTTGATCGCGATGTGGGCGACGACGGCCTGGCCCGACGAGATGCCGCCCAGCACGCCGCCGGCGTGGTTGGACAGGAAACCCTCGGGCGTGATCTCGTCGCGGTGCTCGGTGCCCTTCTGCCGCGCGGCCTCCATGCCGTCGCCGATTTCAACGCCCTTGACGGCGTTCAGCCCCATCAGCGCGTGGGCGAGGTCGGCGTCGAGCTTGTCGTACAGCGGCTCGCCCCAGCCGGGCGGCACGTTCTCGGCCACCACGCTGATTTTCGCGCCGACCGAATCGCCGGATTTCCTGAGCGCGTCCATGTAGGCCTCAAGCTCGGGCACGATGGCGGCATTGGGCGAGAAGAAGGCGTTGTTGTCGATTGCGTCCCACGACTCGAACGGGATGTCGATCGGCCCGAGCGCGCTCATGTAGCCGCGGATGACAACACCATATTTTTCCTTCAGCCATTTCTTCGCGATGGCGCCGGCGCCGACGATGGGCGCGGTCAGCCGCGCCGACGAGCGACCGCCGCCGCGCGGATCGCGGAAGCCGTATTTCTGCGTGTAGGTGTAGTCGGCATGGCCGGGACGGAAGGTCTCGCCGATGTTGCCGTAGTCCTTGCTGCGCTGGTCCTCGTTGCGGATCAGGAGCGCGATCGGGGTGCCGGTGGTCTTGCCTTCATACAGGCCGGAGAGGATTTCGGCGGTGTCGGACTCGCGGCGCTGCGTCACATGGCGCGAGGTGCCCGGCTTGCGGCGGTCGAGGTCGTGCTGGATGTCGGCTTCATTGAGCGCCATCCCGGGCGGGCAGCCGTCTACCACGCAGCCGATGGCGGGACCGTGCGATTCGCCGAATACGGTGACACAGAAGAGTTTGCCGAGTGTGCTGCCAGACATGGGAATAAGCCGCGAAAGTGCCGTGGGAATGCGTCGAAGTCTAGCACAGGGGCGGCTTCCATCGCCGGCCGCAGCGGCCCGCTGAACTTGCCGTCACCGGTGTGTTCTATCCTGAACAACTTACAAACATGAGGATCGCCCATGAATGCCACGCAGCACATCACCACCCTCGGTCAAAGCCTCTGGCTGGACAACCTGTCGCGCAGTCACATCCGCGACGGCACGCTGGCCAGGCTGATCGCCGAGGACGGGGTGACGGGCGTGACCTCGAATCCGTCGATCTTCCAGAACGCGCTGGCCACCAGTCCGCATTACGCCGACGATCTGGCGCGGCTGAAAGCCAATGAGCCGGATGCCGAGCGCCGCTACGAGGCGCTGGTGATTCCCGACATCCAGGATGCCTGCGACCTGCTGCTGCCCGTGCATGAAGCCAGCGGCGGCACCGACGGCTACGTCAGTCTGGAAGTCGCGCCGCGCTGGGCCTACGACGCCGCGCACACGGTGGAGGAAGCGCAGCGTCTGTCTGCTGCGGTCGACCGCCGCAATCTGCTGATCAAGGTGCCGGGCACGCCCGAGGGCGTCAGCGCGTTCGAGGCGCTGACCACGCTCGGCATCAACGTCAACGTGACCCTGCTGTTCTCGGTCGCGCAAACGCAATCGGCGTTCGACGCCTACCTCCGCGGCCTCACCGCGCGTGCCCGCGCCGGTGCCGACGTGCGCGCTAGCCGCGCGGTGGCGAGCCTGTTCCTGTCGCGCGTCGATACCCTGGTCGACAGCCAGCTCACGGCCATCGGCACCCGTGAAGCGCTGTCGCTGCGCGGCAAGGCGGCGGTGGCGATGGCGAAGCTCGCCTACCAGGCCTATCGCAGAACCTTTCACGGCGAAGCCTTCGCCGAACTGGCCCGGCAGGGCGCGACGCCGCAATATCTGCTGTGGGCGAGCAGCGGGGTGAAGAACCCGGACTACCACGACCTGCTCTACGTCGAGCCGCTGATCGGCGCGGAAACCATCAACACCCTGCCCGACAAAACGCTCGCCGCGCTGCGCGAGCACGGCGAACCGGCGTTGCGCGTGGAGGAAGGCGTCGCCGAGGCGGACGCGCAGCTGGCCGAACTGGCACGGCTGGGAATCGACATGGACGCGGTCGGCAATACCCTGCAGGACGACGGCGTCGCACTGTTCGAGGCGGCCTACCAGAAGCTGCTGCAGCAGACCGGCTGAGCCGCGTCTTCACATGACTGCGTTGTTGATGCCGCGGAAGTTCGGCATCATCGACCGCTGACAACAACGATTCATCCATCAAGGAACCTGTCCATGAAATCACGTGCCGCCGTCGCCTGGGAACCCAAAAAACCGCTGTCGATCGAGGAAGTGGACGTCGAAGGCCCGCGCGAAGGCGAGGTGCTGCTGAAGGTCGTCGCCAGCGGCGTCTGCCACACCGACGCCAACACCCTGTCGGGCGACGATCCGGAAGGCGCCTTCCCGTGCATCCTCGGCCACGAAGGCGGCTGCATCGTGATGGAGTGCGGGCCGGGGGTGAAAACGCTGAAGCCGGGCGACCATGTGATCCCGCTCTACATCCCCGAATGCGGCCACTGCGAATACTGCGCCTCGCCCAAGACCAACCTGTGCCAGTCGATCGCATCCACCGTATGGACCGGCACCATGCCCGACGGCACCCGCCGCTTCTCGAAGAACGGCAAGCCGATCTTCCACTACATGGGCTGCTCGACCTTCTCCGAATACACCGTGGTGCCCGAGATCGCGCTCGCCAGGATCAACCCCGCTGCGCCCTTGGACAAGGTGTGCCTGCTCGGCTGCGGCGTCACCACCGGAATCGGTGCAGTGCTGAACACCGCCAAGGTCGAGCTCGGTTCGACCGTCGCCGTCTTCGGTCTCGGCGGCATCGGCCTGTCGGCGATCCAGGGCGCGGTGATGGCCAAGGCCGGGCGCATCCTCGCGATCGACATCAACCCCGACAAGTTCGAGATGGCGAAGGCGCTCGGCGCGACCGACTTCATCAATCCGCGCGAGGTCAACGGCTCGCTGGTCGAATATATCCGCGACCTGACCAAGGGCGGCGTCGACTACTCGTTCGAGTGCATCGGCAACGTCAACGTGATGCGCGACGCGCTCGAATGCACCCACATGGGCTGGGGCGTCTCCACCGTGATCGGCGTCGCCGGCGCCGGCCAGGAAATCTGCACCCGGCCGTTCAACCTGGTGGTGGGGCGCACCTGGAAAGGCACCGCGTTCGGCGGCGTCAAGGGCCGCTCCCAGTTGCCGGGCTACGTCGACAACTACATGGCCGGCAAGATCGAACTCGACAAGCTGGTCACCCACACCATGCCGCTGGAAGACATCAACCGCGCCTTCGACCTGATGCACGAAGGCAAAAGCATCCGCTCGGTCATCATTTTCTGAGGCGGCGATGAGACAAGTCGAAAGAATCAAGGAATTCGGCGGCTGGCTGGAACGCTGGCAGCACGATTCCGAATCCTGCCACTGCACGATGACCTTCTCGGTCTACCTGCCACCGCAGGCGGCGACGCAGAAGCTGCCGGTGGTGTACTGGCTGTCGGGGCTGACCTGCACCGACGACAACGTGCGGGTGAAGGCCGGTGCGCAGCGCTACTGCGCGGAACTCGGGCTGATCCTCGTCATGCCCGACACCAGCCCGCGCGGCGAGGGCGTGCCCGACGTACCCGAGCGCTACGACCTCGGCCAGGGGGCCGGCTTCTACGTCAACGCCACGCAGGCGCCGTGGGCGACGCACTACCGGATGTACGACTACGTCACCCGCGAGTTGCCGGCACTGATCGAGGCAAACTTCCCGGTCATTCCCGGCAAGCGCGCCATCAGCGGACACTCGATGGGCGGCCACGGCGCACTCATCTGCGCGCTGAAAAACCCCGGCCTGTACGCCTCGGTCTCCGCCTTCTCGCCCATCTGCAATCCGGTGATCAGCCCGTGGGGGCAAGGCTGCTTCGGCGCCTATCTCGGCGAGGACAAGCAGGCCTGGGAAGCGTACGACGCCACCTGCCTGGTCCAAGCCGGCGCGCCGCTTCCGCCCGCGCTGATCGACCATGGCACCGCCGACGAATTCCTGGCCGAACAGCTGTTTCCGCAGAACCTGCAGGCCGCCTGCGACGCGCGCGGCATCCCGCTCACGCTCAGGATGCAGGACGGCTACGACCACAGCTATCACTTCATCGCCACCTTCATCGGCGAGCATCTGGCCTTCCACGCGCGGGCGCTGGCAGGCTGACCCTGCACGCAGAGCGGTTTCCCCGAGCGCCGTCTTGTGCTCAAATCGGGGGCTTCCGCGCGCGTCGCGACGCGCCGGTGGATCGAGACTGCACAACACGATAACAAGCACATGAATATTTCCGTCAGCGAGCTGATCGTCCGGTATCTGGAACGCCTGGGCATCGACCACATCTTCGGCATGCCGGGCGCGCACGTGCTGCCGATCTACGATCGCCTGCACGATTCCGGCGTGAAGAGCGTGCTGGTGAAGCACGAGCAGGGCGCGGCCTTCATGGCGGGCGGGCTGGCGCGCGTGTCGCACCGGCCATCCGCCTGCATCGCCACCGCGGGGCCCGGCGCGACCAATCTGATCACCGGCATCGCCAACGCCTACGCCGAGCGGCTGCCGGTGCTGGCGATCACCGGCGAAACCTCGACCTACATCTTCGGCCGCGGCGGCCTGCAGGAAAGCTCGGGCGAAGGCGGCGCCATCGACCAGGGCGCGCTGTTCGCCAGCATCACGCGCTACCACAAGCTGATCGAGCGCACCGACTACCTCGGCCAGGTGCTGAACCAGGCCACGCAGGCGCTGCTCGGGCGTGAGCCGGGGCCGGTGCTGCTGTCGATCCCCTACAACGTGCAGAAGGAGACGGTCGACGACAGCGTGCTGGAGCAGATTCATTTCCCCGGCAAGGCAGCGATCCGATTCACCACGCCCACTGCCGAATTCACCGAACTGCTGCGCGCAGCGCGCGCGCCGGTGATCGTCGCCGGCCACGGCTGCATTCAGGCGGGCGCGCGCGATGTCATCGCCGCCTTCTCCGAACGCTTCAACATTCCGGTCACCACCAGCCTCAAGGCCAAGGGCGTGGTGGCCGAAGGCACGCCGCTGTCGCTGGGCTGCCTCGGCGTCACCTCCAACGGCGAGGCCTACCGCTATCTGGTCGATCACGCCGACCTGCTGATTTTCCTCGGCGCCGGCTTCAACGAGCGCACCAGCTACCTGTGGGACGCGAAGCTGCTGGCCAACAAGAAAATCGTCCAGGTGGACCGCGACGCCGCGCAGATCGGCCGCGTGTTCCAGCCGGACGTGTCCATTTGCGGCGACATCCTCGCGGTGATGGAAGACGTGTTCGACGTGCTGGAAGCCGACGGCATGCCGCCCAAGTCCCGCGACCTGCTCGATGGCCACCAGGCCGCCGTCTCGCGGCCCGCGGACGACAGCGCCGCGCAGGCGCAGCAACCCTTCCGCCTGATGCAGGCCTTCTTCAGCGGACTCGCCGAGCGCTTTCCGCACAACGCGCTGGTGTTCGACGACAACATCGTCTTCGCGCAGAGTTACTTTGACGTCTCCGACCGCAACCACTACTTCCCGAATTCCGGCATCTCCTCGCTCGGCCACGCGATCCCGGCCGCCATCGGCGCGCGCTGCTTCGCCAAGGACAGCCCCACCTTCGCCATCCTCGGCGACGGCGGCTTCCAGATGTGCTGCATGGAAATGATGACGGCGGTGAACTACGGCATCCCGCTCAACGTGGTGGTGATCAACAACGGCACGCTCAGCCTCATCCGCAAGAACCAGTTCCAGCTCTACGGCGAACGCTACATCGACTGCGACTTTGCGAATCCCGACTTCGGCCTGCTCGCGCAGTCGTTCGGCGTGAACCACTTTCGCATCGAGACCGAGTCCGAACTCGACGCCCTGTTCGCCAACGCCGACCTCACCGGCACCATCAACCTCATCGAAATCCTGCTCGACAAGCAGGCATTCCCCCGCTACCTGTCTGCGCGCTAACCGGTTTGGGGGGCGCAGCCAGGGTTCGCTCCCACTGACACCCGGGTCGCACCGTATTCCTTGATTCCGCAGGATTTGGAACTATGAATCAATGTCACTGACTGACATGCACGTATCTGCAGTCCCGTCCCGTCTCACCCTTACCAGGAGTCATGCATGAAACGCACCGCGCTCATCCTCTCTTTATCCCTGCTCACCCTTTCGTCGGCGGCCTTGGGCGCGGACGGCCTGACTGCCGTCAAGAGTCCCTTCGCGGCCAAGGACACGATGAATCGCTTCGAGGAGATTGCCAAACAGCGGGGGCTCACCATCTTTGCACGCGTCGACCACGCGGACGGGGCGGCCAAGGTGGGCAAGACCCTGCGCCCGACCGAGGTGCTGATCTTCGGAAACCCGCAGGGCGGGACGCCATTCATGGAATGCGCCCAGAGCGCAGGCATCGACCTTCCGCTCAAGGCATTGGTGTGGCAAGACGCCCAGGGCCAGGTCTGGCTCGGCTACAACGACCCCGCGTATCTTGCACAGCGTCATGGTGCGGCCCAGTGCCCGGCGGTAGGCGGGCTGACCAAGGCGCTGTCCGGTCTTGCCGAGGCCACCGTCGCACCCTAGCCACGCGCTGTGTGACCCAGGCCGCTGAAGCGGCCTGCTATGTGAAACGCGCGCTGGCCGCAGTCATCCGAGGCTTCGGGATGCGCTGCTTCAGCGTGTTTTGCGCTGCAGCAGGGCCTGCATCAGGTCGAGGCGTTTTTCCAGTTCGCTGATGCGCCGTTCGAGTGCGGCCGTGTCGCCGCCGCCGTGCATGCCGCCGCAGCACGACTTGCCGCCCATGCCGCCCATCTCACCCATGTCGCCAGCGGCCATCTTGCCGCCCATGCCCGACTTCTTGCACTTTTCACAGCCGCCCTTGCCGGCGGGCGCGGGCGCGATCGACTCCACTTCCGGAGCAGGCGCTGCGGCGACCGCGCCGCCGTGATGCGGGTGAGCCTCCTGCGCCAGCAGGGGGGAGGACAGCGCAAGCAATGAAGCGAACAGGATGGGACGCAGGGTTTTCATGGGGTTATCTCCTCGATTTTTTGGATGGCCACAGCCTGATGCCGGACCCGCACACATTACTCCGGGCAAGCCCGGCCAGCCAATGGGCATATTTCACCAATCCGTTGCGGAACAAAGTGTCCGCGCCTGTATTCTTAGACGGAACGCCCACCTGGAATCGAATCCCATGAATCACCTGCTCGACCGTTTATTGCCCCTCTGGATCGCCCTGCTTGCCCTGTCCGGACCCGCCGTTGCCGCCCCCGCCACCCTCGATGAACTATTGGCCCGCCCGACGGCACCCGCCGGGGTGGTGTTCGAAATCGTCGACCGCGACCCGGGTGCGCTGGAGGTGGCGCTGCCCTGGGTGAAGCAGGCCGCGCAACGCCTGAAGGCGCGCCACCCTGGGCTGCCGATGGCGCTGGTGACACACGGCAATGAAATGTTCGCCCTGCAAACCGGCAAGCGCGCCGGCAACGAGGCGATCCACCAGATTGCGCAAAGCCTCAGCCGCGACGACGGCATCCCGGTTCACGTGTGCGAAACCTACGCCGGCTGGCGCGGCTTGGCAGCCGAGAATTTTCCGGCCTACATCGACGTCGCGCCCAGCGGCCCGTCGCAGATCCGCAACTATGAAATGCTCGATTACGTGAGGCTGGTGGTGCCCCGTTCCACGGTACTGAAGGCGCGATAGCGCACGCTCAAAACGGCGCTGCAGATTCGAACGCCAACGCCTCGCCCGTCAGTGGATGCGCAAAGCGCAGCGAACAGGCATGCAATAGCAGCCGCCCGGACAGGGCCTGCACCGCCGGCGGTGCATAGAGCGCGTCGCCCAGGATCGGATGCCCCAGTTCGCGCAGGTGGACGCGCAACTGATGCGAGCGGCCGGTGACGGGTTCGAGCTCGACGCGGGTATTCAGGCCGGTTTCGTCGTGTCCCAGCACGCGCCAGCGGGTAAGGCTCGGCTTACCCGATTGGTGATCGACGATCCGCAGGGGCCGGTTCGGCCAGTCGACAATGATGGGCAGATCGATGACGCCCCAGCCTTCTGCCGGCGTTTCCAGCCACCCGGCCACCACCGCGATGTAGCGCTTGTTGACCTCGCGCGCCGCGAAGGCCTTGGAGAGTGCGCGCTGCGCCGCCGCGCCGCGCGCCATCACCATCAGCCCGGAGGTGGCCATGTCCAGTCGGTGCACGATCAGCGCGTCGGGATAGCGGGCCTGCACCCGCGCGGCGAGGCAATCCTGCTTGTCGGCGCCGCGCCCCGGCACCGCGAGCAGGCCGCCGGGCTTGTCGAGCACCAGCAGGGTGTCGTCGGCGTAGAGGGCATCCATTCTGAAAGGTATCGGGGAATGCAAAGAAAGTCCCGCCCTCAAAACGATGAGCAGGAAGGGGGCGTGATTAACAGGATTCCGTCATCCTGCCATCAGCGCCCCCTGTATCAAATCAAAACCGGCAGGACAGCAAGACTAAAGCTTGAACGTGTAACGCACGTAGAAATCGACATCCTCACGTTTGTACAGACTGCCTACGCGCTGATGGATATCCTCACGATTGCGGGCGCGCGCCTCCAGGGTCTGTTTCTTGTCGATGGCCCATTTGTAGCGCAACTCGACCAGGTTGGTATTGGGGCCGAAATCCGGAGACAACAGCCAGCCATCGCCCGCACGTCCGAACACAAGCCCTGCGCTGTGCTTTGGAACAATATCGATGAAGTTGAACGTGATCTGTGCCGCGAGTCCATCGGCGTCGCCTGACGTGCCGGTCCTCACCACGCTGCGTTGAGGCGTGTTCGGGGCGTAACCCACTTCGCCGGCCAGCATGAATTTCATGCTGGCACTCACATTCATTGGCCACTGCCCAGCGAGTCGGCCGACCAAGCCCCAGTAGTCTTCAACCGGCCCCACGCCGACGCCGCCGCTGTGCAGGGCATCCGGCAACAAGGTGATATCCACCGCGCGCTGAACAATGGGTCCGGATTTTTGCTTGTTTTCAAGGCCGACGAAATAGGACACCCGGCTGCCGTCATCCCTGAAATCAAGCGGCGCATGCCGCACCTGGGTTGCACCTTCACTGTCGTTGTACTGGGCAATCGCAGTCGTGACCCAGCCGCTCAACGACTTGTGCTTGACCTGAACACCATCGGTCCAGGTGATATCGGTGTTCGGGCTGTCATTCCGGTCCAGCGATTTCTTGGCCACGCCATCGAGCTCGGCCTTGCTCTGGAAGCGGCCAAGGCGCACTTGCCAGGCCGGATCCGGACGATATTCGACATAGATCTCGTCCAGCGTTGAATCGCCGCGGCGCAAGCCGTCATCAGCAGGAATGCTGTTGAATATCTCGAAGTGCAACTCGTTGCGGTCATCCGTGGAATAACGCCCGGCGAAGCGGACCTGCGCCTGCCATTGCTCGTTGAATTTGGCGCCGATCCCCGCACGCACACGCAACCGAAGTTCGTCGGTTGTGTCTTCCGTGCCATTACGGTCGTCGCGGTGCAGCGAATAAAAACCCGTACGTAGATCGCCATTCACAGAAAAGTCAACGGCTGCAGCCGGGCCAGCCAATGCCAGGCACGAAGCCGTGAGCACCGGGCTTACCCATTTTTTATAACAAAACATGATTTCCCCTTGAACAATTCCGTTAAAGATATTTGCGCATCGACCTCGCCCCAATTCATCCACGCAATAGCTTTCTCGACCCGACTGGCCTGGTTCTTTAACGTGTGCCCACTGTAATTCCAACCATTCTCACTTGAGCATTAAGTGTGTACGCAACAATCGCCGTCTCAGATGGCATCAAGCGCGATGACTCAGCCCTGAGACCCTTCCAGCAACGCGATCCCCCACGCCACGCCGAAACCGTTGGCGTCGCTCATCACTGCGCCCAGCCCGCCCTTGCAGTTGTGGCCCGACAGGTCCATGTGCAGCCACGGCGTGTCGCCGACGAAGCGCGACAGGAAGCGGGTGGCGAGGATGTGGTCGGCCTCGCCTTCCATGCTGCACTGCTTGACGTCGGCCACGGTGGAATCAAGGCTGCTGTCGTAATCTTCCGGATAGGGGAATACGACGATGCGCTCGCCGCTGGCGGTGGCTGCGCGCGAGGCCTGGTGCGCCAGCGCGCTGGAGCTGGCGAACACGCCCGACATGCGGCTGCCGAGGGCGTAGTGCATGCTGCCGGTGAGCGTGGCGAAGTCGGCGATGAGGTCCGGTTTCGTCTTTGCAGCGAGCGTCAGCGTGTCGGCCAGCACCATGCGGCCTTCGGCGTCGGTGTGGACGACTTCGATGGTGGTGCCGTTCAACGCCGTCACCACTTCGTTCTGGCGGTAGGCCTGCGGGCTGATGTGGTTTTCGGCGAGCGCGACCCAACCGTCGAGCGCGACGGGCAATTTCATCTTCGACGCCACGGCAAGGATGCCCAGCACCACCGCCGAGCCGTTCATGTCCTCGTGCATGCCCTGCATGTACTTGGCGGGCTTGAGGTTGTGTCCACCGGTATCGAAGCAGATGCCCTTGCCGACGAAGGCCACTTTCTTGCCCCGGGCTTTCGCTCCCTTGTAGCTGATGCGCACGATCGCCGCGTCCTTCGCCGGCGAGCCCTGCGCCACCGCGCAGAACGCGCCCGCCCCCATCTTCTTCAGCTTGTCGAAGGCGTATTCCTCGACCGTCCAGCCGTACTGCCTGGCCAGCGCCTTGATGCGCTTGCGGTAGACGCCGGGGGTGAGTTCGTCCGGCCCCTGCACGGTGAGGCTGCGGGTAAGGAGGTTGCCTTCGGCCAGCGCCTGCACGCGGGCGAAGCGGTCGGCGGACTGGTGGCCGAAGAGCTGCACGTTTTTCAGCACGGGATCGGTCTTCGACTTGCGCGACGGCAGCGGCACGGCGTTGACCAGCGCGGCGTACACCGCGGCCTCGGCGGCGCGCGCCTTGAACGTGTCGTCGCCGAATACCGCCAGCGTCAGCGTTTTTGGATGCTCGGCCATCAACAGCGCCAGGGCCTTGCGCACCTGCTCGTGGGTCTCGAAAGTGCTGGCCTCGGCTTTGATCATGGCGACCACTGCGAGCGTGCCGCCGGGCAGCTGCACCGCCACCGGCGACTTGGCCAGGGCGTCGATCTTGAGGCCGCGCCGCTTCATCACGGCCTTCAACTCGGCGCTGCCGGGCATCTCGGGCAGGGATTTCGACACCGGAAGCAGCATCAGGGCATGACCCGCGGTTTCGAGTATTTTGGCAGTGATTTCCTGTTTGTTTTCAGCAAGTCTAGGCAGCATGGGGGTTCCTGGGAAGTGGCGTTTTCTTGATGGGGAGCGGGGTTTACCGGATAATGGCGCGTTTGATTTTTTACGACCCAACCTCAAGGGTAACCGAATGAAGATTGAAGACAAGAAACGCGTGCTGCGCGAAATGGTGTTGCACCGCCGTTTTGAAGAGCGCTGCTACCAGGCCTATATCGAACGCAAGATCGGCGGCTTCCTCCACCTCTATCCCGGCCAGGAAGCGTGCTGCAACGGCGTGATGGAAGCGGCGCGTCCCGGCCATGATTACGTCATCACCGGTTACCGCGACCACGTCCACGCAATCAAGTGCGGCGCCGATCCGAAGGAAGTGATGGCCGAGCTGTACGGCAAGGAAACCGGTTCCTCAAAAGGCCGCGGCGGCTCGATGCACATCTTCGACGCCGACAAGCACTTCATGGGCGGCTACGCGCTGGTCGGCGGTCCGTTCCCGCTCGCCGCCGGCATCGCCAAGGCGATCCAGCTGAAGGGCGGCGACGAGATCGCCATCTGCTTCCTCGGCGACGCCGCCAACAACCAGGGCGTATTCCACGAGACGCTGAACATGGCCGCGCTGTGGAAGCTGCCGGTGCTGTTCGTGTGCGAGAACAACCTGTACGGCATCGGCACCTCGATCGAGCGTTCCACCGCCGTGGTGCACCAGCACAAGCGCGTCGCCGGCTACAACATCCCGGCCGACGAATGCGACGGCCAGGACCTCGAAGTCGTCTACGAGCACGCGCGCAAGGCAGTCGACCACGTGCGTTCCGGCAACGGCCCCTTCTTCCTCGAACTGATGACCTACCGCTACCGCGGCCACTCGATGTCCGACTCGCGCGGCTACCGCTCGCGCGAGGAAGAGGATCTGTGGAAGCAGCGCGACCCGATCTTCATCCTGCGCGACCGCCTGATCAAGGAAGGCGCACTGACCATGGCCGAGTTCGAGGCGCTGGAAAAGGAAACCGACGCCTACATCGAAAACGAAGTCGTCAAGTTCGCCGAGGAATCGCCCGAACCGCGCGTCGAGGACCTCGAAAAATACGTTTTCGCCGATCGCGATACCCAGCTCCCGTGGCTCACGGGCAAAGCCGCTTAAGGTTTAAGGAAAAGACAGCATGGCAAACATCATGTACTGGGAAGCGATTCAGCGCGCCCACGACGAAGAAATGGCGCGTGACCCCCTGGTCATCTGCATGGGCGAAGACATCGGCGTGGCCGGCGGCACCTACAAGGCCACCAAGGGCCTGTACGAAAAATACGGCCCGCTGCGCGTGATGGATACGCCGATTTCCGAAGGCGGCTTCACCGGCCTGGCGATCGGCGCCTCCTTCCTCGGCGTGCGCCCCATTGTCGAGATCATGTCGGTCAACTTCGCCTGGCTGGCGATGGACCAGATGTTCAACTCCGCCGCCAAGGTGCGCTACATGTCGGGCGGCCAGCTGACCGCGCCATGCGTGTTCCGCTCCGCCGGCGGCGCCGCGCACCAGCTCGGCGCGCAGCACTCGGCGCGCATGGAAAAAGTGTTCATGGGCATCGCCGGCCTGCGCGTGGTGACGCCGTCCAACCCCAGGCAGGCCTACGGTCTGCTGAAGTCGGCGATCCGCTGCGACGACCCCGTGTTCATCAACGAACACGAACTCATGTACAACATGAAGGGCGAAGTGCCCGACGCCGAATACTTCCACCCGCTGGAAGGCTCGGACGTCGCGCGCGCCGGCACCGATGTGACGCTCCTCGGCTACAACATTTCGGTGCACTGGTGCCTGAAGGCCGCCGAGATCCTCGACAAGCAGTACGGCATCTCGGCTGAAGTGATCGACCTGTATTCGCTGTCGCCGCTGGACCGCGAAGGCATCCGCAAATCAGTCAGCAAGACCCACCGCGCCGTCATCGCCGAAGAAGACGAAGCGCCGGTCGGCGTCGGCTCCGAAGTCATCGCCATCATCAACGAGGAATGCTTCTTCGAACTGGACGCCGCCCCGGTGCGCGTCCACTCGGCACTGGTGCCGCAGCCCTACAACCACACGCTGGAAAAAGCGGCGATCCCGGATCACGAGGATGTGGTGAAGGCTGTTCTGAAGCTGTTCGGAAAAGCGTAAACCTTTTTTTCCGCGAAGGACGCGAAGGGACACGAAGAAAAACGTCTTCCCGGTTTGCCTTCTTCGCGTTTCTTCGCGTCCTTCGCGGATGAAAGTTTTTCAGGAATAAATATGTCCCAACACTACGCAATAACGATGCCGCAGCTCTCGGACACCATGACCGAGGGCGTGGTCGTCACCTGGGAAAAGCAGGCCGGCGACCGCGTCGAGCGCGGCGATATCGTCGCCACGGTCGAGACCGACAAGGCCATCATGGACGTCGAAGTGTTCAAGGCCGGTTATCTGGCCGGTCCGCTGGCTGACGTCGGCGCAACCATCGCGGTCGGCGCCGCGCTCGGCTACATCACCGACACCGCGGGCGACGTGGCGATCGCCGCCGACGAAGTGGTGGCGGAGCAGGCGCAGACCGAAATGATCCCGCACCACGCCGGCACGCCGATCGTGATGCCGCAGCTGTCCGACACCATGACCGAGGGCGTGGTCGTCACCTGGGAAAAGCAGCCGGGCGACGTCATCAAGCGTGGCGACATCGTCGCCACGGTGGAAACCGACAAGGCGATCATGGACGTCGAGGTATTCCAGGACGGCTTCCTCTCTGGCCCGATCGCCGATGTGGGCAGCGTGGTCGAGGTCGGCCACCCGATGGGCTTCATCGTCGACGACGCCGCCAAGGCCAACGACACCGGCGTCACCATCAGCGCCGACCACAAGGTCAAGGATCTGCACAAGGTCGCGCCGCACGCGGCCGACAAGCCGGCGCACATCCCCATGCCCAAGGCCGCGCCGGTGCAGATTTCCGCCGAAGGCAGCCTGCCGCCGGTGGCGCGTCCGTCGGGCCGCCAGGCCAGCCCCTATGCGCGCAAGGTCGCGGCGCAGTTGGGTGTCAACCTCACCGGCCTGGCCGGAACCGGTCCTTCGGGCGTGATCGTCGCCGCTGACGTGGCGCGTGCGCGTCCGTCAATGCAGGAAGTCGCGCACTCGCTGCCGCAGGTCGACGTGCCGGGCCAGGGTCGCAAGATGACCTCGATGGAAAAGGCCGTGAGCCACGCGATGACCGCATCGCTGACGCTGCCGACCTTCCATGCCACCATGAACATCGACACCACCGCGCTGACCGTTGCCGCCAAGGCAAGCAAGGTCTCGGTGACAGTGGCGATCGCCAAGGCCTGTTCGGTCGCGATGGCGAAGTTTCCGCGCATGAACTGGGCCTACCAGCCGGTCGACAAGCTGGTCGAGCGCGCGAACCACGACTTCGGCGTCGCGGTCACCTCCAACGACGGTGGCCTGGTGGTGCCGATCCTGCACGGCATCGAAAAGAAATCCCTGGCCACGCTGCAAGGCGACTGGGCCAGCCTGGTGGAGCGCGCCCGCGTGCGCAAGCTCGCCCCCGCCGAATACGCCAACCCCACCTTCACCATTTCCAACATGGGGATGATGGGCGTGTCGCATTTCACCGCGATTCCCACGCCGGGCATCGCCGCGATCCTGGCGATTGCGGCCAATGGCCCGCAAGGCACGCCGTTCACGCTTACCTGCGACCACCGCGTGTTGAACGGTGCCGAGGTGGCGCTGTATCTCGCCGCGCTGAAGCAGACCATCGAAGCGCCCGAGTCCTGGCTGGGCGCGGGCGGCGCGGCGGCTGAAGCCGCCGCCGGCGCAGTTCCGACCGCCAGCGCACCGGTGTCGCCCATCCCCGAAGGCAACTGGGACTTCCCGGTCGTCGTCGTCGGCGGCGGCCCCGGCGGCGAGGATTGCGCGCGCGACCTGGCCGACCATGGCATCAAAGTGATGATGGTCAACAACGAGCCCTTCCCCGGCGGCGAATGCCTGTGGCGCGGCTGCATCCCGTCCAAGGCTTGGCGCGCCGCGGCCGACGTCATCCGCAACCGCGCGCACGACGCCGGCATGGGCGTCGACGGCACGAATACCCCTAAATTGAACTGGGAGCAGGTCGAGAAGCACCGCCGCTGGGTGCAGAGCAGCCGCGGCGAAATGGCGCTGAAGGCCGACAAGGGCATGAAGATCGACGTGCGCGAAGGCTACGGCGAATTCGTCGACGCCCACACGCTGAAGATCACCCCGGCCGAGGGCGAGCCCTACAGCGTCAGCTTCGGCGCCGCGGTCATCGCCACCGGCGCCCCCGCCTTCGTGCCGCCGATCCCCGGCGCGCGCGAGAACCTGGCGACCGGCGGCGTGGTCACCTCCGACACCATCTGGAACCTCGCCAGCCCGCCGAAGAAGCTCGGCATCGTGGGCGGCGGCGTTATCGGCGTGGAGATGGCGCAGATCTTCCACGACTTCGGCACCGAGGTGCTGATGCTGGAACGCAACGAGCGCATCCTCGCCGAAATCGAGGACGAGATCGCCAAGACCCTGATCGCCTCGCTGGAGAAGGAAATCACCGTCGTCACCGGCGCCGACATCAAGGAAGCCAGCGGCAAGCCCGGCAAGATGAAGCTGCGCTACGCCAACAAGGAAGGCGTCGAGTCGGTGTTCGACTGCGACGTCATCCTGATGGCGACCGGCAAGCGCCCCGACACCAGCCGGCTCAACCTAGACAAGGTCGGCGTCGAGCTCGACGGCGCGACGATCAAGGTCAACGCCCGCTGCCAGACCAGCGCGTCGAACATCTACGCGGTGGGCGACGTCATCGGCGGCTACATGCTCGCCCACACCGCCGCGACGCAAGGCCGCGTCGCCGCCGGCAACCTGCTGGGTCACGCATCCGAGTACGACCAGGACAAGGACTGCGGCGTGACGTTCTCGCGCCCGCAGGCCGGCTTCGTCGGTCTCTCGGTGGCACAGGCCAAGGCCAAGGGCATCGACGCGGTGGAAGCCAAGATGCCGATGAGCATCGACGCCAAGGCGATGATCACCGGCGAGACCGAGGGCATGATCAAGCTGGTGGCGGACAAGGCCACGGGCCGCATCATCGGCGTGCACTACCTCGCCGACCACACCGACACCCTGATCGGCATCGGCGTGATGATGGTGGCCGGCGAGATGACGCTGACCCAGGTGGCCAAGGCAATCTTCCCGCACCCGACCCAGACCGAACTGTTCGGCGAACTAGCGCGGCGGTTGTTGAACCGCCTTCGCCGCACAGCGAAGAAATAAGGCTTGGCGGCGGACGGCGAAGAAATAAGCCGTTTTGGGTTACATAACAAGGGCCGCAGATGCGGCCCTTGTTATTCCAGCAGCGTCACCTTGCCGGAGCATCAGCCGATGGTGTGCAGACTGCAAGTTCGCCATTCGCTGCACCAACCATGCTTCTGGTGATAGCATCGATATTCGTCAAATCACAACCAGTGAATCCGCCATGAAAAAATCGACCATCGCGCTCGTCCTTGTGTCCGCACTGACAGCTTCGTCAGCCTTCGCCGGAACCACCGGCTACAGCCTGATTCCCGGCACGGGAAGCACAAGCGAGACCGAAACCCGGGCCTATGCCGGCCTCAACTGGACCCTTGGTGGCGGCGCCACGCCCGCGCTGGTTCTCGGTGCCTTCAGGACCAAGGTCGATTCCGACGGCGATACTTCGGGGGGCAACCTGGCCTTCCATCTCAACTTGGCTGGGGGCGTGAAACCCGGCAAGCTCAAGCTGGGCTACCTCAACGGCAAGGAAAATATCCAGGGCGAAGTTGGCATTGGCTACGACTTCCTGAAAAAGGCACCGCTGCTCGGGGTCGGCCTGAATGCGCCGCATATCAGCGCAGGCGTGGATGCCTATGCCAACCCGGGGTTCGTCCCCTATGTCACCCTGCACAGCAAGGGCGAGTTTGACAAGCCGAGTGGCACAACGTCGCAATGTGTGCCGAATAACTCGACTGCCACCTATAGCGACCCGAATTGCACGACTCCCATCGTCCAGTGACCACGCCCGATAGGTGGCCCGGAAGTCGCTGATGCAGCGCCGACGACTCCTCCAGATCGTCGGCGCTTTCTTTTTGGGGCAGGCATTCGACGTGTCGCCCGCCGTCGCAGCCGCTGCGCCGTCTCCGCTGGAGAAGACAACCTTCGCGGCATTTCTCGACGTCCTGCTGCCGCGCGACAGCCTGTCCGGCTCGGCGACCGATCTACGGGTGGACGCGCAGCTTTGGGAACTTGCCGCGGACGATGCGCGCTTTCGCCGCCTGATCGGTCTCGGCTGCCAGTGGCTGAACGCGACGGGTGGCCCGCCGTTCGCCCAACTGAGCGCCGAGCAGCAGATCGCTGTCGTCGAGTGGATGTCGAATTCGGACTGGAACCAGATCCCACGCCGTTTCTATGAACTGGTGCGCCAGACCGCCGTCGAGGTGTACTACAGCGATCCGGCTGCGTGGCGAGGCTTGCCGATCGAGCGACCGCCCCAGCCCCTGGGTTACCTGCCGCCATGGCCGTAAGCCAACGCTTCGACGCCGTGGTGGTCGGCTCCGGCGCGGGCGGCGCGGCTGCCGCGTGGCGCCTGTGCGAGAAGGGCCTGCGCGTTCTGCTGCTCGAGGCCGGCCCGCGTTTCGACCCGGCACGCGATTACTCGCTAAGCCAGCCGGACTGGGAGCGGCATCCATTTCCCTCGCCCCCCGGAAGCCGGGGCAGGCTCAGCATCGCCCCGCTTGACCGCCTTGATCCCGCCGACGCCGACCTGCGGTCCTGGAGCCGTGCGACAGGGCCGTTGGTGCGCGGCGACACACGGCAGCCGATGGGACCGGGCTACTGGCATGTCCAGGGCGTGGGGGGCAGCACCCTGCATTTCGTCGGCGAATCCCACCGCATGCACCCGCAGGCGATGAAGCTGCGCAGCCGCCATGGCGCCGGCTGCGACTGGCCCATCGACTATGCCGACCTCGAACCGTACTACGCGCTCTGCGAACACCTCGTCGGCGTGGCCGGCCCGCCCGACCAGGGCGCGCGTTGGCGCAGCACGGCGTTTCCGCTGCCGCCGCATCCGCTCAGCCCGCCGGCACAACGCCTGGTGGCGGCAGGACGCC
>JBAVWB010000223.1:0-2661 GCA_049697615.1 Thiobacillus sp.
GCCTGGCTCTTGGCCTTGAACAGCTTGCGCTCGGCGGTTTCGGCATTCTTGCCGAGGGCGAAACTCTTCGCTTCGCAGATGAAGCGATCGCGATGGTAGGTGTCGATATAGCGCGCCGTGCCCGCGCTTTCGCCGTCACGCGCGTCGATGTAGCGCTCGTTGACATAGCCGTTGTGCCAGTCGTCGGCCTTCGCGGGCTGGGGCCGCTCAACCCCGAGCAGATCGCACAGGTCGTTGAAGAACAACGGATAGTTGGCGCGTTCGCTGCCGTCCGCACCGTTCCATTTGGCGATGAAGTCGTGCGGGGTCATGGTGCGGAGGGGGTGGGTTTCATGGGACGTTCAGGCCGATGGCTCAAGCACACGCGGGCTGAAGGGCATGACGTTCACGCGATATGACCTGCCACGCGACGCCGCAAATGCTCGAAGTAAGCCGTGTCTGCGGGACCGGCCGACACGGAGCCTGCGCCGTCAAGCAACAGGCAGCGCAATTGCAGGCCTTGCTGATCCTTGCGGATCAGTTCGCGCACATACTCGCTGCGGGTTCTGTAGCCACGCTGCGAGACCTGTTCGTCGACAAACGTCTTGAGCGAATCGGGCAAGGAAATATTCATAGTGTCCATGTGCTAACGGCTTGGGGAAACGCCGATTAATTCGTCCTTGCGAGGAGCGCAGCGACGCGGCAATCCAGTAATGCCTGCTTAATCAATACGCTGGATTGCTTCGCTGCGCTCGCAATGACGTCATATCGAATCAATCAGCGCCTCCCTGACAATTGGCAGGGCGCTTGCGCTCCCACGCTTAGGCCGCTTCGACCATCCCCACCGCCTCTTCTACGTCCACCGCGACGATGCGCGACACGCCCGGCTCCTGCATGGTGACGCCGGCGAGGTGCTGGGCCATTTCCATGGTGACGCGGTTGTGGGTGATGAAGAGGAACTGGGTGTGGTCGGACATCGCCTTGACCAGGTTGCAGTAGCGCTCGGTGTTGGCGTCGTCGAGCGGCGCGTCGACCTCGTCCAAGAGGCAGAACGGCGCCGGGTTGAGCTTGAACATGGCGAACACCAGCGACAGCGCGGTGAGCGTTTTCTCGCCGCCGGACAGCAGGTGGATCGAGGCGTTTTTCTTGCCGGGCGGCTGCGCGAACACCTGCACCCCGGCATCGAGCAGTTCGTCGCCGGTGAGGATCAGGCGCGCCTGGCCACCGCCGAACAGCTTCGGGAACAACTCACCCATGTGCTGGTTGACGGTATCGAAGGTTTCCTTCAGCCGCGCGCGCGACTCCTGGTCGATGCGGCGGATCGCGTCTTCCAGCGTGCCTACGGCCTCCAGCAGGTCGGCGCACTGCGCGGCGAGGTATTCGGCGCGCTCCTGCGCCTGGGTGAGTTCGTCCAGCGCGGCGAGGTTGACCGCGCCGAGCGCGGCGATCTCGTTCTGCAGGCGGCTGATCTGCGCCTGGAGTTGGGCAGGCTTGGGGCTGTCGGCCAGGCCCGATTCGAGGCTGGCCTCGTCGGCCGCCGCCTCGCGCAGCTGCAGCTCGAACTGCGACTGCATCAGCATGGCTTCCTGATCCTTCAGCTTCAGCTGCTCGATGGTGCGGCGCAGCGGATCCAGGCCCTGCTCGCAGGCCATGCGCGCCTCGTCGTGACTGCGTAGCTGGGCGGTCAGGCCTTCCAGCGCATCGCGCGCGGCGGCCAGAGCAGTCTCGGCTTCGGTGCGCGCGGTCAGGGCGAGCTGCAGTTCGGCGTCCAGCGCGTCGGCCGGCAGCCGGGCCAGTTCGTCGCGCGCCTGGGTCAGGCGGGTCTCGTCGTCGGCGATTTCCTGGTCGATGCGGGCCAGCGTCTCGCTGAGTTCCTTGATCTTGTTGGTGCAGGTGGTGAGCGCGAAGCCGGCTTCCTGATGCCGCCGCTCGGCCGCACGCTGCAGTTCGCGCGCATCGAACACCGCGCGGTCGGCCTGGTCGCGCGTCTGGCGCGCGGCGTACAGCGCCTCGCGGGCGGCGTCTCCCTGCGCACGGTACTCCTTCAGGCGATTTTCCAACGTGTCGAGCGTGGCGCGCTCGCTGGTCTGCTGGCGGGTGACCTCGTCCAGTTCCTGTGCGATCTGCGTGATGCGGCTCTGCACCCGTTCCACCGCCTGCTGCAGGCGCAGCAGTTCCATCTGCGCGGTGTGGTGGCGGCTCTGCATCTGGCCGGTCTGCGCGCGCAGCGCCTGGATCTCGCGCTGGCGCTCCATGTAGCGCTGCTGCGTCTCGGCATAGGCGGCCTCCAGGCGCGTCACGTCTTCGCGCAGGCGCACGGCATCGCTGGCCAGCCGTTCGAGTTCGCGACCGCGCGCCAGGATGCCTTCGACCGCGGTGTGCGGGCCGTGGAAGGTGACGCTGTGGCGGGTGAACAGGTGGCCCTGCGGGGTCACGGCATACTCGCCGGGCGCGAGGCTCGCTGAGCGGGCGCGCGCGGCATCCGCGTCGTCGGTCCAGTACACGCCAGCCAGCCAGTCGGCGAGTGCGGCCTGAGCGACGTCATCGTCGCTGGCGATCTTGCTGGCCAGCAGTTCGGGCGCGGCCGTTGCTGCGGCGCCCTGCCCGGTCCAGACGGTAAGGCGGGCCGGCGGCGCATCGGCGAACCAGCCGGGCGCCGCGTCGGCGGCCACGGCCTGCAGG
>JBAVWB010000224.1:0-3407 GCA_049697615.1 Thiobacillus sp.
GCTGTGGCTCGACCCCAGCCGCATGGCGGCGCTGGGTGTAACGGTGCAGGATATCGAGACCGCGCTCAGGAGCCAGAACACCGAGCTACCCTCGGGCCGCATCGAAAGCCAGATGCGCTAGTTTTCCGTGCTGGCCGAAACCGATCTCAGAACCCCGGCCGAATTCGAGCGGGTCATCATCCGCGACAGCGGCGACGTGCTGGTGCGGCTGGCCGACATCGGCCGCGCCGAGGTCGGCGCCGAGGACGAACGCAACATCGTGCGGGTCAACGGCCGTGCCGCCGTGGGGCTGGGCATCGTCAAGCAGTCGACCGCCAACACGCTGGAAGTCGCCCGCGCGGTGAAAGCCGAACTGCCACGCGTGCAGGCCGCACTGCCCGAAGGCATGCAGCTCAAGGTCGGCTTCGACAGCTCGATCTTCATCGAAAAGTCGATCGACGCCGTCTACACAACGATGATCGAGGCGATGGTGCTGGTGGTGGCGGTCATTTTCCTGTTCCTGCGCAACTGGCGCGCCACGCTGATCCCCTTCGTCACCATCCCGGTGTCGCTGATTGGCGCCTTCATCTTCCTGTATTCGATGGGTTTCACCATCAACGTGCTGACCCTTTTGGGCCTGGTTCTGGCGATCGGCCTGGTGGTCGACGACGCCATCGTCATGCTGGAAAACATCTACCGCCACATCGAGGAAGGCATGCAGCCGTTCGAGGCGGCGATCAAGGGCGCCAAGGAAATCGGCTTCGCCGTGATGGCGATGACGCTCACGCTGGTCGCCGTGTTCGCGCCGCTGGCGTTTGCCGAAGGCAACACCGGCAAGCTGTTTACCGAGTTCGCGCTGACGGTGGCTGCAGCGGTGCTGGTGTCCGGCTTTGTCGCATTGACGCTGACGCCGATGATGGCGAGCAGGATGCTGCGGCACGAAACCCGCCACAACGCCTTCTACAATTTCGGCGAACGCGTGCTGACCGGGCTCAACACCGGCTATACCCGCGGCCTCGGGCGCGTGGTCAAGCACCCCTGGATTGTGGCGCTGGTATTCGTGGTGGTGGCGGCTGCGGCTTTCGGCCTGCTGAAATCGCTCAAGTCGGAGCTGGCCCCCACCGAGGACCGCGGCTTCTTCATCGGCTTCATGCTGGCGCCCGAGGGCTCGACCCTGCAGTACACCGACCAGTACGCGCGCCAGCTCGAAGGCATCTACCAGAACGTGCCGGAAGTGAACACCGCCTTCGTGGTAGTGGCACCCGGCCTGGAGCGCCCCAATCCGGTCAACACCTCGCTGTCGTTCGTCATGCTGAAGCCGTGGGAAGAACGCAGCCGCAGCCAGATGGACATCACCGCCAGCCTCGGCCCGCAGATGTTCATGGGCATGCCGGGCGTGCTCGCCTTCCCGATCAACCCGCCCTCGCTCGGCCAGAGCTTCCGCAATCCGCCGCTGCAGTTCGTGGTGCAGGCGCCGAGCTATGCCGAACTGGACACGGCGGTGGAAGCGCTGATGGCCAAGGTGCGCGAGTACCCGGGGTTAACCAACGCCGACAGCGACCTCAAGCTCAACAAGCCGCAGCTCAAGGTCGACATCAACCGCGACAAGGCGGCGCAGATGGGGGTCGGCGTCGACACCATCGGACGCACTCTGGAAACCCTGCTCGGCGGCCGCGAGGTCACCCGCTTCAAGCAGGCCGGAGAGCAATACAACGTGGTGGTCCAGCTCGACCCCGCCGCGCGTGCGGCCCCGCAGGACCTGACCGCGCTCTACGTGCGTGGCAAGGAGGGCAGCCTGACGCCGCTGTCCAACCTGGTTGCCGTGACGGAGACCGTGGCGCCGAAGGAACTCAACCACTTCGATCGCCAGCGCGCCGCCATCATTTCGGCCAACATCACCCCCGGCTACACGCTGGGCGAGGCGCTCGCCTTCATGGACCAGGCAGCGAAGGAGACACTGCCGCCCGGCACCCGCACCGCGCTCGACGGCCAGTCGCGCGAATTCGGCGAATCGGGGCAGACGCTCCTGATCACCTTCGCGCTGGCACTGGTCATCATTTATCTGGTGCTGGCGGCGCAGTTCGAAAGCTTCGTCTCGCCCTTCATCATCCTGCTCACGGTGCCGCTCGCCGCCACCGGCGCGCTCTTGGCGCTGAAGCTCACCGGCGCCACGCTCAACGTCTACAGCCAGATCGGACTGGTGATGCTGGTCGGCCTGATCACCAAGCACGGCATCCTGATCGTCGAATTCGCCAACCAGCTGCGCGAACGCGGCAAAAACAAGGTCGAGGCGGTGATCGAGGCCGCGAGCCTGCGCCTGCGGCCGATCCTGATGACCACCGCCGCAATGGTGCTGGGCGCGGTGCCGCTGGCGCTCGCCACCGGCGCCGGTGCGGAGTAGCGCTCGCCGATCGGCTGGGTCATCGTCGGCGGCCTGCTGCTCGGCACCCTGCTGACGCTGTTCATCATCCCGGTGGCTTACACCCTGCTGACGCGCGACCGCCGTGCCGCCGCCAGCCCCTCCCAGACCCTGGCCTCCAGCCCCTCGAACTGACGAACTCGCCCACCGTCCTGACGAAGCTTCGTCAGGACGGTGCCGGTGCTTTTTAATCAAGCCGTCAAATCCGCCTGATTTAATGCGGTTTTCCGCGCCATCCGGCGCCACGGGAGACTGGCATGAACCCTGCTGCATTCCTTGCACAAGCAACGCAAGGAGAGACCGACATGATCGAACTGGAGCCCGGCAACACGCTGGAAATCAACCTGAAGGAAGACAGCCAGGGGCGCGACCGCGTAATGCTCGCCCTGCAATCGCCCGGCTGTGTGCTCGACCTCACCCCGCATCAGGCACGGGTGCTGGCGACCGAATTGATCATGGCCGTGAACCGCGCCGAAGTGCGCAGCAACCTCAAACACAGCCAGAACAACATGGTGCGCGGCAACCCGTCTGCCGAACAAAAACGGGGGCTGTTCCATCAGGCTTTTGCCAAATAGATTTCAGGCCAGTCGGCTTCGACTGGACCGGGGTAGCGGGCAGCCAGGCTGAACTACCCTATAAGTCGCCTCTGATTGTCGGAGGCCCGCCATCCGTGATAGGGTGGCACTCAGGCGCGAAGGACTCGTCCTCTCGCGCCTTTTTATTTTATCAATTGGCAGGAAACCCGCATGGCCGTCATCGAACTCACCCAGGAAAACTTCGAATCCACCATCAACGGCAACGAAGTCGTCGTCGTCGACTTCTGGGCGCCCTGGTGCGGCCCCTGCCGTGGATTTGCGCCGATTTTCGAAGCCGCGGCAGAGAAGCACGCCAACATCGTCTTCGCCAAGGTCAACACCGAAGTCGAGCAGGACCTGGCCGGCTACTTCCAGATCCGCTCCATTCCCACGCTGATGGTGTTCCGCGAACAGGTCATCCTGTATTCCGAAGC
>JBAVWB010000225.1:0-16979 GCA_049697615.1 Thiobacillus sp.
ATCGCCATGTACTTCGCCAAGCGCCCGGGGCAGAGCAAGATCGCGGTGTATTCGACGGAGATGGGCGCGGGCCAGGCGTCTCTGGTGTCCAACGCCGAAACCAGCGCGGTCTATGAGGCGATTGCCGATCCGGACCGGCTGGAGATGCATTATCAGCCAGTGGTGGCCTTGCCCTCGTCGCGGATCGAATATTACGAAGCCCTGGTGCGCATTCGCGGCGAGCAGGGCCTGATCTTGCCGGGAAGCATTTTTCCGCTGGTGGAGCTGCGCGGGCTGGAATGCGAATTCGATCTGGCCGTTCTGGAACGGATACGACGCGATCTGGAGGCCGGCCTCATTCCTGACGGCGCGGGCGTGTCGCTCAACGTGTCCGGCCCGGGCATCGTCAATGCCCATGTCAACGACAAGCTGATGCAGTTCGCTCCCATGCTGGCTAGCTACAAACTGGTGCTGGAGGTGACGGAAACGGCCCTGATCACCCAGATCGCCCAGGCTTCGGCCAACCTCAACCGGCTGCGCAAGGAGGGCTTCCTCATTGCGCTCGACGATTTCGGCAGCGGTTACTCGTCCCTGCGCTACCTGTCGAGCATGCCGGTGGACCTGGTGAAATTTGATATTTCCATGGTGCGCAGCCTTGAGGAATCCGGGCGCCAGGCGCTGTTTGTCGAAGACCTGGCGCGCATGATCAAGGATGCAGGCTACCAACTGGTGGCCGAGGGGATCGAGTCCGAGGCCACCCTGCAAAGGGTGACCGCACTGGGCTTCTCGCATGCGCAGGGTTTCCATATCGGCCGCCCCGCCCCGCTGAGGAGCCTGCGAACGGTCAGTTTGCGCGCCGTAAGCTGATTGATCTCAATCCAGGGCGTCGACGTCCGTTCAGCGACCGTGAACGAAGCGTTCAGTGCACGACATCATGGCGATGCCGCAGCCAGATGACCGTCATCACGCTGCTGATGAACAGGCCGAATATCCAGATGATGGTGTGGATGTGCCAGTCGGCGCGCACCATCAGGGCGTAGGCGCCGGTCAGCAGCAGGATGCTGATGTTCTCGTTGAAATTCTGCTGGGCGATGGAATGGCCGGCGCCCATCAGCAGGTGTCCGCGATGCTGCAGCAGGGCATTCATCGGCACCACGAAATAGCCCGCCAGCGCCCCGGCCAGCAGCAACAGCAGCAAGGCGGGGAACAAGGTTTCCACCCAGATCAGTGCGATCGGCACAAATCCCAGGATGATGCCCGCGGGCAGCACGCTGACGGCGCGCTGCAGGCTGACGAATTTACCCGCCAGAATGGAACCGATAGCGATACCGAGCGCGGTGGCCGCGGTGAGCTGGGTCGCCTGGTCGAGGCCGTATTTCAGGTTGAGCGCGGCCCACGCGATGATGAGCAGGCGCAGGGTGGCGCCGACGCCCCAGAACAGGGTGGTGACGGCGAGCGACACCTGGCCGAGCGGGTCGCGCCACAGCAGGTTGAAGCTGTGCCAGAAGTCGTGCAGGATAAACAGGGGGGATTTGCTGGGCAGCTTGTGGTCGATCGGCAGGCGCGGAATGAACAGGTTGACGATGGCGGCGGCGAGATACAGGCTGGTGATGGCGACGATGGCAAATTTCGGGGCGATCAGCCGGCTGTCCAGGCCGAGGTTGACCAGAATACCTTCAGCCAGTAGCGGGTTGATCAGCGCGCCGCCGATGATGGCGCCCAGCACGATGGCGGCCACGGTGGTGCCTTCCATCCAGCTGTTGGCGACAACCAGTTTCTCGGGCGGCAGAAGCTCGGTGAGGATGCCGTATTTGGCCGGCGAATACATCGCCGCACCGACGCCGACGATGGCATAGGCCAGCAACGGATGCAGGCCGGCCAGCATGATCAGGCAGCCGACGAATTTGACCGTGTTGGCGATCAGCATGACGCGGCCTTTGGGAATGGCATCGGCAAACGGCCCGACCAGTGGGGCCAGCACGATGTAGGCCACGACGAAAACCGTCTGCAGCAGCGGTGAAAACCATTCCGGCGCCGAGAAGAACAGCAGCAGGCCGATGGCGGCAAACAGCAGGGCGTTGTCGGCCAATGCGGACAGGAACTGCGCCATCAGGATGGTGTAAAACGCGCGGTTCACGGGGTTTTGGGATCAGGGGCGGCGGCGGGGCGTGTCGGGCCGGCGTCCGGGCGCTGACGAAAGAACAGCGAATACAAGGAGTTGGCGACGGGATGGTTTCAACACGGGCGGGTTTGTGGTTGAATAAAAATCTTTTTTGACCCCGGGACGGGAATTTATGGCCGACCGCAGACTTCAAGTATTCTACACCGTCGCCAAGCAGCTCAGCTTTACCAAAGCCGCGGATATCCTCTATATGACCCAGCCTGCGGTGACCTTTCAGGTCAAGCAGCTGGAAGAGCATTTCAATACCCGTTTATTCGAGCGCAGCCACGGCAGGATTTCGATGACGCCCACAGGCGATCTGGTGCTGGGCTATGCCGAACGCATTCTGGCACTGACCAGCGAGATGGAAGCCCGCGTGGGCGAGATGACCGGACAGGTCACGGGGCCGTTGATGATCGGCGCCTCGACCACCATCGCCGAATACCAGCTGCCGCGCATTCTGGGCGAATTCAAGGAACGTTTCCCCCAGGTGCAGGCACGCCTGACGGTGGCCAACTCGGAAACCGTGGCGGCGAAAGTGGCCGATCATTCGCTCGACGTCGGCCTGATCGAGGCACCTTCGCATAATTCCAACCTGACCACGCTGGCGTGCTGCGAGGACGAACTGGTGATGATTTGTTCGCCCAATCATGCGCTGGCCTCGCGTTCGAGCGTCAACGCCACCGATATTGCCGTGCAGCCCTATGTTTCACGCGAGCACGGTTCGGGCACGCGCGAGGTGGTGGACGACTTCTTCAAGCACAACGGCGTCAACCCCGACGACCTGCACATCGAAATGGAACTGGGCAGCCGCGAGGCCATCAAGGGCGCGGTCGAGGCCAACCTGGGTGTGGCCATCATGTCGGCCTCCACCGTCACCAAGGAAATCCAGCTCGGCACCCTGGTCGCCGTGCCGCTGAATCCCCGGCTCACGCGCGAGCTGTCCATGGTCTACGCGCCGGAAAAATTCCGCAGCAAGCTGCTCGATGCTTTCATCAGCTTTGTCGAAAACAAGTTTCAGCAGTGCAATGTCGACGTCGTCCCACTGAAACGCCCGGTCAAGGGACGCGGGCGCTGATGCGCGACAGCAAGCGCCTGGTATCCATTTTCAGGAATTTGTCGGAAGGCCGGCAGCAGGCCCTGCTCGAATACGCCGAGTTTCTGGCGGGCAAGGAGGGCGCCGAGATGGCCTCGGCGCCACCCAGCGAGCCGCTGCCGATTCCGCGCCCCGAGCAGGAAAACGTCGTCAAGGCGATCCAGCGTTTGATGCAGACGTATCCGATGCTGGAGCGCAAGCAGATTTTCCACGAGGCGTCCGCGCAGATGACACGCCATCTGATTCATGGCGTGACGGCGGTCGAGGCCATCGACGAGCTGGAGCGGATATTTGCGCGCCAGTATCAGCAGCACCTCGAGTCGCTGCAAAAAGACCCGCAGTCGTCCTGACTCAGTCGGGCAGTGCGCCGCCGCACTGCCAGCAGCTCATGAAATTCCCGGGGTTCGCCTCGCCGCAATGCGGGCAGGACTTTTCGTCGCGCAGCGGCGCGTTGCGCAAGCCGGTCAGGACGTCGCGCGCCCGCGTTTCCTGCGCTTCATCGTCGACCCAGACTTCGGGCTGAGCCTGCATGAACGGCACCTCGCCCAGCGCGCCGGCGGCATTGGCGTTGAAGATGTGGCAAACGATGCCGAGGCTGGACAGGACGTCGACGGCCAATTGGGCGTCGAGCAGGGTCGGCGCGATGAGAACCCGTTTCATCGACGGGCGGGGAAAATCAGCGGGTGCGGCGGACGCGCACGATGAGATCGATGCCTTCGGTCACCATGCCGTCGGGCAGCGGCGGCAGGCCGGAAATCTGCACCTGCTCGGCCGAGATATCGGAAAGCTTGCCGCTGTCGACTTCGTAGAGATGGTGATGCGGGCTTGTGTTGGGGTCGAAAAACACCTTGCTGGGGTCGACGATGACTTCGCGCACCAGGCCTTTTTCGAGGAACAGCTTGAGCGTGTTGTAGACCGTGGCCTTGGAGGTCTCGGAGTGGCGCGTGTTGACGATCGCCATCACCTGGTCGGCCGACAGGTGTTCCTGCCGCGAAAACAGCGCGTGCGCAATCTCGATCCGCTGGTGGGTCGGATTGATGTCGTGGCTGCGCAAGAGGCCAGCCATGTTGTCCCGCGTGTAATGCATACGCGCATAATAATCGCCAATTTGGACTTTGTCTAATATCCGGAATGGGTATGAATTTGTCTGGCGAATGCCTTGCCGGCCGTGGCGGCGCCTCAAAAAACGGTACAATCTCCATCAGCCTTTTGGAAACGAAATCCCGTGGTTACGCTCACCCGACTCGATAGCGCACAGCCTGATTTTCAGGCGCGTCTCACCCGTCTGTTGCAGTTCGATGACGCCGCCGATGCCGCCATCGAGCAGACGGTGGCCGCCATCCTGCGCGACGTGAAAACGCGGGGCGACGCGGCGGTGCTCGAGTACACCGAGCGTTTCGACCGCCTGCCGGCGGCAACGCTCGCCAGCCTGGAACTCAATGCGGCGCAACTGCAGACCGCGCTCGACCATTTGCCCGCCGACACCCGCCAGGCGCTGGAAGCCGCGGCGGATCGCGTGCGCCGCTATCATCAAAAGCAGATTCAGGAATCCTGGACCTACACCGAAGACGACGGCACGGTGCTGGGGCAGAAGATCACCCCGCTCGACCGCGTCGGCCTGTACGTGCCGGGCGGCAAGGCGGCGTATCCCTCGTCGGTGCTGATGAACGCGATTCCCGCCAAGGTGGCCGGCGTCGGCGAACTCATCATGGTGGTGCCGACCCCGGGCGGCGAGCACAATCAACTGGTGCTGGCCGCCGCCGCGATTGCCGGGGTGGACCGCGTGTTCACCATCGGCGGCGCGCAGGCGGTGGCGGCGCTGGCCTACGGCACCCAGACCGTACCGCAGGTCGACAAGATCGTCGGCCCCGGCAACGCCTACGTGGCGGCGGCCAAGCGCCGCGTGTTCGGCACCGTCGGCATCGACATGATCGCCGGGCCGTCCGAAATCCTGGTGATCGCCGACGGCAACACGCCTCCGGAATGGGTGGCGATGGACCTGTTTTCGCAAGCCGAGCACGACGAGATGGCGCAGTCGATCCTGCTGTCGCCCGACGCCGCCTATCTCGATGCCGTCGCGGCGGCGATCGACAGGCTGATCGATGAGATGCCGCGCAGCGAGGTGATCCGCACCTCGCTCACCAACCGCGGCGCGCTGATCAAGACGCGCGACCTTGACGACGCGGTGGCGATCTCGAACACCATCGCACCCGAGCACCTGGAACTGTCGGTGGCCGATCCCGATGCGCTGCTGCCCCAGCTGCGCCACGCCGGCGCGATCTTCATGGGCAAGAACACCTGCGAGGCGCTGGGCGATTACTGCGCCGGGCCGAACCACGTGCTGCCCACGTCGCGCACTGCGCGCTTCTCGTCGCCGCTGGGGGTGTACGACTTCCAGAAGCGCAGCAGCCTGATCCACGTGTCGCAGGCCGGCGCGCAGACGCTGGGCCGGATCGCCGCCACCCTGGCCTACGGCGAAGGCCTGCAGGCGCACGCGCGTTCCGCCGAATATCGCCTGGTCCATAAATGAGCTGCTTAACCCGATGAGTCGCTACTGGAGTGCCGTGGTCCACGGCCTGACGCCCTACGTGCCGGGCGAGCAGCCGAAGCTGGCCAACCTGGTCAAGCTCAACACCAACGAGAACCCCTACGGGCCGAGCCCGAAGGTGCTCGACGCCGTGCGCGCGGAAGCCGCCGACACGCTGCGCCTGTATCCCGACCCCAATTCCGACCGCCTGCGCGCCGGCATCGCCGCGTATCACGGCGTGACGGCCGATCAGGTGTTCGTCGGCAACGGTTCCGACGAAGTGCTGGCGCACGCCTTCATGGCGCTCTTGAAGCACGACCAGCCCATCCTGTTCCCCGACATCAGCTACAGCTTCTACCCGGTGTATTGCGGGCTGTACGAGATTGCCCACCGCACGATTCCGCTGACGGAATCGTTCGAGATCCGGGTCGACGATTACCTCGTGCCCAACGGCGGGGTGATTTTCCCCAATCCCAATGCACCGACCGGGCGCTTGCTGGCGCTGAGCGAAATCGAGCGCCTGCTGGCCTGCAATCCGGACTCGGTGGTGGTGATCGACGAAGCCTATATCGACTTCGGCGGCGAATCGGCGGTGGGGCTGGTGGCACGCTACCCGCAACTGCTGGTGACGCGCACCCTGTCGAAGTCGCACGCCCTGGCCGGCCTGCGCGTCGGTTATGCGATCGGCCAGCCGAATCTGATCGCGGCGCTCAACCGGGTGAAGGACAGCTTCAACTCCTATCCGCTCGACCGTTTTGCCCAGGCCGGCGCGCTGGCGTCGATGGAAGACCGTGCCTATTTCGAGTCCATCTGCGCCAAGGTCGTGAGGACCCGCACCCGGCTGGTGGCCGACATGGAAGCACTCGGCTTCGATGTGCTGCCCTCCGGCGCCAATTTCATCTTCGCCCGCCATCCGCAGCACGACGGTGCAGAGTTGGCCGCACGCCTGCGCGAGCGCAGCATCATCGTGCGCCATTTCAAGAATCCGGCCCGCATCGCGCCCTTCCTGCGCATCACGATCGGCACCGATGCGCAATGCGATGCGTTGCTTGCCGCGTTGAAAGCGCTGTGCTGAAAACCAGAGCGTCCTGCTAGAATCCCCTTACAGCCTTATTGACCGACGCCATGCGCACCGCCCAAGTCACCCGCAACACCCTCGAGACCCAGATCACGGTCAGTCTCAACCTCGATGGCACCGGTATTTCCAAGCTTGCCACCGGCGTGCCCTTCCTCGACCACATGCTCGACCAGATCGCGCGCCACGGCCTGATCGACCTCGACATTGAGGCGCGCGGCGACCTGCACATCGACGCGCACCACACGGTGGAAGACACGGGGATCACGCTGGGCCAGGCCTTCGCGCAGGCTCTAGGCGACAAGAAGGGCATCCGCCGCTACGGCCATGCCTACGTGCCGCTCGACGAGGCCTTGTCGCGCGTGGTGATCGACCTGTCGGGGCGCCCCGGGCTGGAATACCACGTCGATTACACCCGTGCGCGCATCGGCGAATTCGACGTCGACCTGTTTCTTGAATTCTTCCGCGGCTTCATCAATCACGCCGGGATGACGCTGCACATCGACAACCTGCGCGGCATCAACGCGCACCACCAGGCCGAGACCATCTTCAAGGCCTTCGGCCGCGCGCTGCGCATGGCGGTGGAGCCGGATGCGCGCATGGGTGACGTGCTGCCTTCGACCAAGGGTGCGCTGTGAGCGCATCGCAGATCAAGGGAGCTGCCCTGTGAGCGTTGACATCGCCGTCATCGACTACGGCATGGGCAACCTGCGTTCGGTGTCCAAGGCCATCGAGCACGTCGCGCCCGCGGCCAGCGTGGTGGTCACCTCCGATCCCGCCGTCATTGCAGAAGCCGGCCGCGTGGTGTTTCCGGGACAGGGCGCCGCGCCCGACTGCATGCGCGAAATCGATGCGCGCGGCCTGCGTCAGGTGATCATCGATGCCGCCCACAACAAGCCCTTCCTCGGCATCTGCATGGGCATGCAGGTGCTGTTCGAACACAGCGAGGAAGGCGACACCGCCTGCCTCGGCATCCTGCCCGGCACGGTGCAGCATTTTCCGCACGAGGCGATGCACGACGACACGGGCAACAAGCTCAAGGTGCCGCACATGGGCTGGAACAACGTCCATCAGGCGATGCCGCACCCGCTGTGGGTGGGCATCGAAGAGGGCGCGCGCTTTTACTTCGTCCACAGCTATTTCGCGCAGCCGACCTCGCCCGAGGTGATCGCCGGGTTCTCGCATTACCCCTTCCCGTTCACCTGTGCGGTGGCAACGGGAAACATCTTTGCGGTCCAGTTTCATCCGGAAAAGAGCCAGAACGACGGTTTGACGCTGCTGGGCAATTTTGTAACCTGGAATCCCGGTGCGAGCGAAACCGCCTGCGATATGTCCGGCGCTGCCTGCGCCTAATTTTTCTTTTGTACGACCCTGCTGATTTGCCATGCTAATTATTCCTGCGATCGACCTTAAAGACGGCCACTGCGTGCGCCTGGAACAAGGCGAAATGGACCGCGCCACCGTGTTCTCCGAGGACCCGGCCGCCATGGCCCGCCACTGGAAGGAACTGGGTGCGCGCCGCCTGCATCTGGTCGACCTCAACGGCGCCTTTGCCGGCAAGCCGGTCAACGACGCGGCGATTCGATCGATCGTCGATGCCGTGGGCGACGAGATGCCGGTGCAGCTCGGCGGCGGCATCCGCGATCTCGCCACCATCGAACGCTATCTCGACGACGGCGTGCGCTACGTCATCATCGGCACCGCCGCGGTGAAGAACCCCGGCTTCCTGCATGAAGCCTGCGACGCCTTCCCCGGCCACGTGATGGTCGGGCTCGACGCCAAGGACGGGAAAATCGCCGTCGAAGGCTGGTCCAAGATCACCGGCCACGACGTCATCGACCTGGCCAAGCGCTTCGAGGGCTACGGCGTCGAGGCCGTCATCTACACCGACATCGGCCGCGACGGCATGCTGACCGGGGTGAATGTGGAAGCCACCCAAAGATTGGCCCAGGCGCTGTCGATCCCCGTCATCGCCAGCGGCGGCGTCACCAATCTCGACGATGTCCGGGCGCTGTCCGCCGTCGCCAAGGACGGCATCATCGGCGCGATCACCGGTCGTGCGATCTACCAGGGCACGCTCGACTTCGTCGAGGCGCAAAAGCTGGCCGACGAACTGGCGGGCGGCGTGTTCGGCGTTTAACCCACCCATGCTCGCGAAACGCATCATTCCCTGTCTCGACGTGACCCATGGCCGCGTGGTCAAGGGCATCAATTTCGTCGAACTGAAGGACGCCGGTGACCCGGTTGAAATCGCGCGCCGCTACAACGAGGCGGGCGCGGACGAGCTGACCTTTCTCGACATCACCGCGTCGTCCGACGACCGCGACCTGATCCTGCACATCATCGAAGCGGTGGCGGCGGAAGTCTTCATTCCGCTGACGGTGGGCGGCGGCGTGCGCGAAGTGGGCGACGTGCAGCGCCTGTTGAACGCCGGCGCCGACAAGGTCAGCATCAACACCTCGGCGGTATTGAACCCGCAGCTGGTGAAGGATGCGTCCGACCGCTACGGCAGCCAGTGCATCGTCGTGGCCATCGATTCCAAGCGGGTGGGCGACCACTGGGAGGTCTTTACCCACGGTGGGCGCAAGGCCACGGGGCTCGACGCCATCGAATGGGCGAAGAAAATGGAAAGCCTCGGCGCGGGCGAACTGCTGCTGACCTCGATGGACCGCGACGGCACCAAGAGCGGGTTTGACCTGGAACTGACCCGCGCGATTTCCGACGCGGTCGACATCCCCATCATCGCCAGCGGCGGCGTCGGCAACCTGCAGCATCTGGTCGACGGCGTGAAAGAAGGCCGTGCCGATGCGGTGCTGGCGGCGAGCATTTTCCACTTCGGCGAGTACGGCATCGACGAGGCGAAGAAGTACATGAAGCAGCATGGCATCGAGGTCAGGCTGTGAGTGACTGGCTCGACGCCGTCAAATGGGACGCGCAGGGCCTGGTGCCGGCGATCGCCCAGGATGCCACCAGCGGCGAGATCCTGATGGTGGCGTGGATGAACCGCGAGGCGCTGGAGGAAACCGCGCGCACGATGCGCGGCGTGTATTTCTCGCGATCGCGCAACAAGCTGTGGCGCAAGGGCGAGGAATCCGGCCATATGCAGAACGTCAGCGAAATCCGTCTCGACTGCGACAACGATGTGGTGTTGCTGAAAATTGAACAGGTGGGCGGTATTGCCTGTCATACCGGACGGCGCTCCTGTTTTTTCCAGAAGCTCGAAAACAATCACTGGGTGACGACCGCCCCGGTGCTGAAGAACCCCGACGAGATCTACCGCACATGAGCGACATTCTGGACCGTCTGGCCGAAACGCTGGAAGCGCGCAAGCAGGCGTCGCCCGACAGTTCCTACGTGGCCAAACTCTATTCCAAGGGCACCGACGCCATCCTGAAAAAGATCGGCGAGGAAGCGACCGAGACGGTGATGGCGGCCAAGGACGACCAGCCCGAAAAGATCATCTACGAAGTCGCCGATTTGTGGTTTCATACCCTGGTGCTGCTGGCGCACAAGGGACTGAAGCCGGCCGACGTGCTGAACGAGCTGGCGCGCCGCGAGGGGCTCTCGGGCCTGGTGGAAAAAGCGAATCGACATGAGTGACTGCATTTTCTGCAAAATCATTGCCGGACAGATTCCGTCCAGCAAGGTCTACGAAGACGACGAGGTGCTGGCGTTTCACGATATCCACCCGTTCGCGCGGGTGCATTTCCTGATCATCCCAAAGGCGCATGTCGCGACGTTGGCGGACTGCACGCCCGAGCATGAAGGCCTTCTGGGCAGGATGCTGCTGCTGGCGCCGCGTCTGGCGAAGGAGCAGGGGCTCGTCGCCGGCTTCAAGACGCTGATCAACACCGGGCGCGGTGGCGGTCAGGAAGTGTTTCACGTTCACGTTCACGTATTTGGCGGGGGAGATCCCGTCAAGCGCAGTTAAATCAAAAGGAGAAACACCATGGGTAGCTTTAGCATCTGGCATTGGCTGATCGTTCTGGTTGTCGTGCTGCTGATTTTTGGCACCAAGAAACTGCGCAACATCGGCAGCGACCTGGGTGGCGCGGTCAAGGGTTTCAAGGAGGGCATGAAGGAAGACGCGCCGAAGATCAGCGAGAATGCCGAACAGGGCGGTCATACCATCGACGCCGAAGTAAAGGACAAGCAGAATTCCTGAAAGGCAGGATTCAGGATTCAGGGAATGAGCGGCTTCCAGCCGCGCCCCTGAACCCTGCACCTGCCCCCTGAATTCTGCCCCCTGATACCTGATCCATGTTCGATATCGGCTTTACTGAACTTCTTGTCATTGGCGTCGTGGCGTTGATCGTCATCGGCCCCGAGCGCTTGCCCAAGGTCGCACGCACGGCCGGGCATTTGTATGGCCGCATGCAGCGCTACGTGTCGTCCGTGAAATCGGATATCAGCCATGAAATCCAGCTGGATGAAATGCGCCGGGTTGGGCAAGGCATCAAGGAATCCATCGAGTCGGCGGCATCGGACGTCCAGCAGCAGGTAACCGTGGTTGATGACTATCTGCGCGAGGAGGCGGGCAGCGTCGACAAGGTGGTGGCAGCGATGGCGGCGACCGAGGGCGAGCGTCCTGTCACCGAACCCGCTATGAAGCAGATCGAGACGCCACCTACGCCGCAGCAGAGCCTGCCGCTCGACGAACCCGACCAGAATGCGCTGACTTTCACGCCGTCTGCGGTGGTCGAAACGGCACGCGGGAAGTCCGCCGGAACAAGCCAATGAGCAACACGGAAGACACCTTTATCTCGCATCTCATCGAAATGCGGGATCGTCTGCTGCGCGCGGTGATCGCGGTGGTGGTGCTATTCGTTTGCCTGTTCCCCTGGGCGCAGGATCTCTATGCGCTGCTGGCCAGGCCGATGCTGGCAGCCTTGCCGCAAGGCGGGCAGATGATCGCCACCGAGGTCACCACGCCGTTCTTCGTGCCGATCAAGGTCACCATGATGACCGCCTTCCTGCTGGCGCTGCCGTGGGTGTTCTACCAGGCGTGGGCGTTTGTCGCCCCCGGCCTTTATCAGCATGAAAAGCGCCTCGGCGTGCCGCTGGTGGTCGCCAGCGTGATTCTGTTTTTACTGGGAATGGCGTTTGCCTATTTCCTGGTGTTCCCGGTGGTGTTCGGCTTCATCGTCGGCGTCGCGCCGGAAGGCGTGGCCGTGATGACCGACATCGGCAAGTACCTTGATTTCGTGATGACCCTGTTTCTGGCCTTCGGCATCACCTTCGAGGTCCCGGTCGCAGTGGTGCTGCTGGTCAAGATGGGCATGGTTTCAATTGCCAAGCTGCGAGAGATTCGCCCATATGTTGTTGTCGGCGCATTTGTCATCGGCGCGATTTTCACCCCGCCGGACGTCATCTCGCAGTTCATGCTCGCGGTCCCGATGTGGCTTCTGTACGAGCTGGGCATTATCGTTGCATCGATCATCACCAAGCCCAAGCCCGCATCCGAACTCGAGCCGCTCTACAAGCCCATGTCCGAGGCCGAAATGGACGCGGAGCTTGATCGCATCGACTCCGGTCCGGCTGAAGCCGATTCGAGCGACCTCAAATAACGCACTCTGGCGGTGCGCCATGCGCCGTCATGCACCGATGTGGTGCTGTTTGATTCCATCCCGTAACCGTCTTCCTATTTAAAACAATGGCTTGAATAGCGGGAACGCCTCTTGCTTACCTCTGCCCGCATGCAATGTGCGAGGACCGAGGCATGGAAGCGTTGAAATCAGGCAGTGATGTGTTGTTTGTTTTGCTGGGCGGCATCATGGTGCTGGCCATGCATGCAGGGTTTGCCTTCCTTGAACTGGGCACCGTACGCAAGAAGAACCAGGTCAATGCCCTGGTCAAGATCCTCACCGATTTCTCGGTCTCGACGATCGCCTATTTTTTCATCGGCTACAGCGTCGCCTACGGCGTCAGTTTCTTCTCGAGCGCCGAGGTGCTGTCGGCCAAAAACGGCTACGACCTGGTCAAGTTCTTTTTCCTGCTGACCTTCGCGGCGGCGATACCCGCCATCGTGTCGGGGGGCATTGCCGAGCGCGCCCGCTTCAATCCGCAACTGGCGGCCACCTTCGCCCTGGTGGGCCTGGTCTATCCGTTTTACGAGGGCATCGTCTGGAACGGCAACTACGGCATCCAGGACTGGATGGAAGCCACTTTTGGCGCCCGCTTCCATGACTTTGCCGGATCGGTGGTGGTGCATGCGGTGGGGGGATGGATCGCCCTGCCCGCGGTGGTGCTGCTGGGCGCGCGGCGTGGACGCTACACCAAGGATGGCATGGTCTCCGCACACCCGCCGTCCAATATCCCGTTTCTGGCGCTGGGCGCCTGGATCCTGACGGTGGGCTGGTTCGGCTTCAATGTGATGTCGGCGCAACTGATCGAGGCGGTGTCGGGCCTAGTGGCGGTGAACTCGCTGATGGCGATGGTGGGGGGCACGCTGGCCGCGCTGGTGATCGGCCGCAACGACCCGGGATTCATCCATAACGGCCCGCTGGCGGGCTTGGTGGCGGTGTGCGCCGGTTCGGACCTGATGCATCCGCTCGGCGCACTGGCCACGGGTACGATTGCCGGCGGGCTCTTCGTGTGGATGTTCATGGTGACGCAGAACAAGTGGAAGATCGACGACGTGCTCGGGGTGTGGCCGTTGCATGGTCTGTGCGGTGCATGGGGCGGCATCGCAGCCGGGATATTTGGTTCAAAGGCGCTGGGCGGCATCGGCGGCGTCAGCCTGGCGTCGCAGGTGATAGGCACGCTGGGTGGCGTGGCGGTCGCCGTGGTGGGCAGCCTGCTGGTGTATGGCCTGCTCAAGCAAGTGGTGGGCCTGCGGCTGGATGCCGAAGCGGAATTCAACGGCGCCGACCTCAGCATTCACAAGGTGTCGGCCACCGCCGAACGCGAGACCAACTGGTAATCGGCCTGGATTCTTACGATTTTTTCTGCAGTTGCCGGAGATATTTTCGACGCTCAACGCGCAGTTGTTCGAGTTGCCTGTCGATTTGCGCGACGTCGGGATGCAGCTCGGTGTATTCCAGCAACAGTTCGGTGCGCCGGATGCGCAACTCAACCTGTTTCTTGTCGAGACCTTCCAGGTAGGCGTCCGATGCGGCAACAGAACGGGGCGCTTCCTGGTTGCGTTTGACGGGTGCGCCCGGCGCCTCGTCCAGGCTTGTTGGCGGAGCAGAGGGTGGCGCGGCAGCCATGCTGGATATCGCGGGCGCAGGGGCGACTTGCCGGTGCGCACCCAGAAAGTGCTCGATGACAATCATGCCGACCCCGATCAGCAGAAATACGACGAACGGCGTGCTGAATGCAATGATGGGCAGCAGGCGCGGTATGCGGTTGGAGGGCGGCGGTGCAGGCACTTGCGGTGCTGCGGGTGCCAGTGCATGCAGCGCATTGACGAGGGCGCGTGCATCCGGCCGGGCCTGTGGATTCTTGCTCAGCATGTGCGTCAGCAGGCTGGCGAGTGCGGCGGGCAACTTGGGGCGCAGGGACGATGCCGGCGCCGGCGCTTCATTGATCACGCGATACAGGATCGTCGGCAGGCTGTCGCCATCGAAGGCGTACTGCCCGGTGATCATTTCGTACAGCAAGGCGCCCAGCGAAAAAATGTCGGAGCGGCCATCCACCTGGCGCCCCATTGCCTGTTCCGGCGACATGTAACGCGGTGAACCGAGCATTTGCCCGTCCTGGGTCTGCTCGCTGTTGGTGAGATGCGCGATGCCGAAGTCGGTCAGCTTGATGTGGCCGCGCTGTCCGGTGACGACGACATTGGAAGGCTTGATGTCGCGGTGGATGACGCCATGCTCGTGAGCAAAAGCCAGCGCCTCGGCCATCTGCGTGACCGTCTCGAGTGCCAGTTCGAGCGGCATCGGGCGTCTGTTCATGAGGTCGCGCAACGTCGCGCCGGAAAGATACTCCATGGCAATGTAGGCCAGCCCGTCGGCTTCGCCCACGTCGTAGATGGTCACGATATTGGGGTGCGACAGGCGGCCGGCGCTCTGCGCCTCGCGCAGGAAACGCGATTCGGCGTCGGCGCCTTCCTGCTGCAGGTGCTCGATGGAAACGGTCTTGATGGCAACCGTCCGTTCGATCAGTGGGTCGCGTGCCCGGTACACCGTTCCCATTGCGCCCTGGCCGATTTCGTCGAGGATTTCGTAACGTCCGATTTTCATCGGCGTGCGAATATCAGGACTGGCATTCAATAATCTGCCCTCGCACCGCGCGGCTGTCTTCGCCCATCAAATAAAGATAGCAGGGCATCAGTTCATCGGCGCAGGGCACGGTCTCGGGGTCGAGTCCGGGATGAGTGCGCGAACGCAGGGTGGTCGCCACCTGGCCGGGGATCAGGGTATTGATGCGGAGGTTTTCCTGGGTGGCGAGCTCGTCGCCCCAGATGCGGGTCAGCGTTTCCAGCCCCGACTTCGCCACCGCATAGCCGCCCCAGTACGCCCCGGGTTGATGGCCGTGGGTCTCGCCGGTGAAGATCACCGAGGCATCCGGCGCCTGCTTCAGCAGCGGCAGGCAGGCGCGGGTGAGCGCAAACGGCGCAATCAGGTTGACCCGCATCAGGGTCTGCCATTGCTCCAGGGTTTGCAGTTCAAGCGGGGTGAGGCTGTAGAACTGGTGCGCACTGTGCAGCACGCCGTCGAGCCGCTTGAGGTGATGCGCGAGGGTGTTGGCCAGGGTTTCCAGGCTGCGGTCGTCGGCGGCGCCCAGGTCGTACGGGAACATCGCCGGTTCGGGACCGCCGGCGGCGACGATTTCGTCGTACACCGCCTCAAGCCTGGCTTCATTGCGCGCGAGCAGCGCGACGGTCGCGCCGTGGCGCGCAAACGCCAGGCTGGCGGCGCGCCCGAGGCCCGAGCTGGCGCCGGTAACGAGGATGACGCGGCCTGCGAGCAGGTCAGGGCGGGGAAGATAATCTTTCATGGCTGTTCGAGTAAGGCGCGGGCCGATTGTACTCCGCTCACGGTGGCGCTTTCGAGGGTGGCGGGGTAAGGCCCGGCGGTGAAATCGCCCGCCAGGAAAATGCGCGGGTGTGCGGTGCGGACGGTGGGGCGTGCCATGCCGGGCACACAGGAAAAAGTTGCCTGTTTCTCGACGATGGATTTGCGCCAGCTCAGTGGACCGGGCCGGGCAATGGGCAGCAACTGGGTTGCGGCCTGATCCATCCAGTCCGCCGGCAGGTCCGCTGCGGCGCTGGCCACAAAGGCCAGCAAGCCCGGCTGGCCATGGCTCTGCCCGCGGTCGAATACGAACTGTGCCGGGCCATCTGCCAGAGCATAGAGCGGCTTGGGCAATCGAAAATCGGGGTCGTGCTGGAAATAGGCGGTGGCGATCGGCTGATAGGTGTAGGCCGCGACCTGCTGCACAACGGGTTCCAGCGCCAATACCTGCGCCGCCAGGGCGCCGAGGTGCTGCGGCGCGACGGCGAGGATGACATGGCTGTAGAGCGCCGATTCGTCGCGCGTGGCCAGTGTGACGGCGTCCGCCGAGGCGTCGATGCGGGTGACCCGGCATGCCAGGCGTACGCTGCCGCCGAGTTCCTGCAGACGGGTGGCGGCGGGCGCAGGAAACAATGCCGTCAGATCGCAGCGCGGCAGCAGCAGGTCGCTGTGATGGCTGCGTCCGCCGAAGGCGGCGCGGATCACGTCGCGGAAGACGCGGGCGCTGGCGATCTCGGGAGGCGTGTTGAGGGCGGACACGCACAGCGGATGCCACAGCAGCGACCGCAATCGTTCCGGCTGGCTGCGGGTGAGCTGGCTGACGCTCAGTTGGTCTGGCGTGTCCGCGTTGCTGAGCAAGGCGTGCGCCCAGCGCGCGGCGGCCAGCTTCTCGCCCCAGCCCAGTCCGCGCGCGCCGAGCAGCCCCGCCAGCAAATGCAGCGGCGCCGGCAGGCGCCGGCAGGCGAGGCTGAAATCCGGCGGCTGGTTGAGGGTGAGCGGCAGGCGCCACAGGCCTTCAGGCGTTGCGGCGGGATGCAGGCGGTCGATCAGCTGCAGCGTCTGCTCATACGCGCCGAGCAGGATGTGCTGGCCGTTGTCGAGCGCCTGGCCTTCGAGTTCGACCGCCCGTGCACGCCCGCCCAGCGTGCGGCTGGCCTCGTACAGGGTGACGGCGGCGCCGG
>JBAVWB010000226.1:0-13843 GCA_049697615.1 Thiobacillus sp.
AGGAAGTGCCGGGTTTCACGGGATAGAGACATCGGGGGAAGGTCGGGATGCAATTTCAGTCCGTCCGCATCCTCACCTTCTGCCTTCACCCATGCCGCTAGACCAGACGCGCCCTGCAAGCGGCGCGGACCTCGGATATGGCGATCTTGAGCGGCAATGACTACATCACCAAGCATCATCCAAAACATGAGTCCGCCCACCAACAGGCCGGCGATCTGCGGCCCGACTTCGAGGGTTTTCAGGATCGCAGGATGCTCGGCCCGCATGAAGGCCACGGCTTTTTCGTGCAAGCGGTCGCCAACTTGTTTGCCGGGCGCGAGGTGATGCAGCGCCGGCTCGGCGTGGAAGCCCAGGCCCTGGGACTGCAACACCAGCCCCCACCCGCCAAGGTAAAACCCGGCAGCCGCCAGTGCTCCGGCCACCCCACCCAAAAATAGCGGTGCACCCCACTTATCGGCGCCTTGGGGTTGATTGCTTTTGCGGGTAGTCTGGCCGGTCATTTTGTGGTCTTGACCGCCTGGTACTGCGCTTGCAAACGCGGCTTGAGGTCGCGATTCACGTCACGTGCAACAAGCTGACCCAGCAATACCTCAATCCGCTCCATCTGTTCGATCTGACGGAACTGCATGTTCAGCGCCAAGGCCTGCATGAAGATCTGTTCCTTGGGGATCGAATCCAGATTGCCGGCCACATCGACGTACCACTTGGGATTCTCGTAACGACGGGCCACGTCCAGGCGCAGCAGATCCATCCGCGACACGCCGGCCGGGTAATCGTTGGCGTCAACGAATCCGCGGCCGCCAGAGGGGTAAGCGCTCGACTTTTCCAGCAGGCGCAGAACGTCCTGCGTGCCCTTCAGCGGAGTGCGCTCGGCCAAGGCCAGTTCGCTCGGGAAATACGCCATCGAGGTGCTGGCCGCCAAGCCGGCTTGCAGCGCCAGGTAGGCGCGGCCGGCTGGCTTCCGTGCTTCGGCCGCCGTCAGGCGGTTAGGGGGAATGCTGTCGTTCGCGTTTTTCAGGTATGCCATCGCCGCGTCGATTTGCTTGGCGTTGAAGGTGTAGCTGCGCTCATCCTTCTTGCTGCCGGCCCCATAGAACAGACTGGCGGCCTGCACGTCGGCGTCTGGAAGTGCGGCTGCGCCCCTGCACAGGTTCGGGTACTCGCCTGCATCATGCGAATTGCAGTAGCTGGCGTGAGTTTCGAGCACGGAGGCCGCAGCCGCGGCCTGCGAGCGCGGAGCTTCATTTACCCTGGATTCCAGCCCCTTGTCTCCGCCAAGCGGATTCCTGGCGTTGCGGCCGCCATAGGCGCCGTTGCCGCCATAGCCGCGGGCGTTACTGACTACGGAACTTGCCGCCGCCCCCACTACCTCGGCCACGCCACCTGTGGCGCAGCCGTTCTCGGGGAGAGATTTTTCGCCGCGCTGCAGCTCGGCTTTGAGAGCATTGGAATCGCGCTCAACCTGAATGGCGTTGTCCTGGATGTTCTTGGCGGTCTTCTGGATGGTGTCGTTGATCGACTTGAGCATCTGCACAATGTCAGTGCGAGCCGTATTCACTGACGAATTCACAGCAGTTACCGTCGAATTCACCACGCCGATTAAGGCAACGTCGGTGACGGGGACAATCGCATTTGCGGCCGTCGATGTAGACAGCAGGCCGGCAACAGCGAAGCAGCGAATTAGTAACGTTTTGTTTTTCATCAGCGGAAAATCCCCATAACGCGGTCGATCAATGAAGTGGGTGCGGTCTGCTTCACGCTACCCAGTGCGTTCTGCCCAGCGGTGACTCCACCGCCGTATCCGCCCGGCAGGCTCACTTGTGTTTGGCGAGTAGCCCCGGCGATGGTGTTGTCGATCACCTGACAAGCTCGGCTTTCAGCCTGCTTTTTCAGTGCGTCGCCCATCTTGCCGAGGTCCAGATCGGGGACGTTCACCGTGGCGCCGATTTGGTATTGAGAGTATTTCTCCAGGCAGGATTGAGCGTCGCTCACGGACTTGGACTGCTGGTCGCCCTTTGCGTAAATCTCATTCAGGGCCTTGTCGAGGCCAGCATTGGCGCTTTGCTGCATCGCCTGTCCGGTCGTGCTGCAGGCGCCGGCAAAGACCAGGTTGGGGAAGATCAGTGCCGCGCAGACAAGGAAGGTCAGTCGCCTCATGCGCCTTCCTTCCCGTCAGCAGCGGCCGCGCGGCGTTGGTCGCGCCGGGCCTGGAAACCGTTGGCGAAGGGCGAGGCCTGGCTGGCGCGCAGCGGGGATTGCTCGATCGCGGCAGCCAGCGCCTGCTCCTCGGTTTCCGGTCCTCCAAACAGGTCGTGAGTAGAGGTTTCGCCCGCCACATAGCCGGTGGCGAAATCCAGCGCGGCTTTTCCGTCGAGCTGGTGGACCTCATCAGCGATTTCAAGCGCGTAGCCCGTCAGCCTGGCCAGCCAGACAAACTGCTCGTGCATTTCGAGCGTAGTGATCCTCTCGACTTTTTGTCCGACAATTCTTTCGATCTCCGCCCTGGCGGGGCACGACATGGGCTGCCAGTTGACCAGCCGCTGATCCTCGCGGGGGAGCTCGATCAGGATGCGGGCGACGGCCGGAAAAATTTCCAAAAACAGGAAGTGTTTATCGAGGCTGTCATAGTCGCGGGTGGGGATAGGAGGGATGCTCATGCTGCCGCCCCGTTTTCCGTCTCATCCACCGCTTCAAGACTTGAGACCAGCGCAATGATCTTTGCCATGGCTTCGTCCTGCGCGTCCAGCCGGACGATTAGCCTGGCTTCGATTGCTGCAAGGTTGATCCGGTCGGACAGCGCCGCCCGGGCAAGCTCGCTCAGGCTGATTTTTTTATCGCGCGCCTCGGCATCGAGTGCCGCCGCAAGCGCGGCCGGCATGAGGATGCTCTTGGTTACCATTTTTGCCATGTCTAATTCCCTTCAATGCCCCGCCAGTTGGGGCGATGTGGGAAATTAGATGCTGGCTTGGCAGTGCCGCGCAACCGTGTATTTTTCTGCTTCTGTTATCCCGAAATATCCCGATATTTCCCGGAAAATACCGGCTAAACAGTCATGGTGTTAGCGAGAAACCCTTGCGGCGCTTTGGATTCAGACGGGAAGTGCGCGAAAATAATTATTTATGCAACTTTTCCGACGAACGGTCGTTTTGTGCTGACTAACGGTCGGTTTAAGCTATGAGGGTGGATCAGCCAATGGGAATTGGCGCGGCTAATGTGCCTATGAGTGACACTGGCATCCTCATAGGTTGGCTGCTGGCAGGCGAATGGCGGCACGAGAATTCCCATGCCAAGCCGAAGTCAGACAAATACCTAAGATCAAGTCAAATACCTTGAGGCATGAGCTGGAAACCGTGCACAGGCGCGGTTTCGTGGCCGACAGGCCACAAAAACACCCGGCTCCGCTGGGAGTCGGGTGTGATAATTTTCCTGCCTTTTTTGTCTTTGACCTTTGCTTTGCCACGAGCCACGGGCGAGGGGTGTTGTGGTTTGGACTGTAATGAGTGGACTGCAGGAGGTCGGCCAATTCGGCCATTAGGGGGTGGCTCGAACGCACGGCCGGTGTTGCGCAGGCTGCTAACGTTGGCATTGCCAGCGGCATGGACACACATTCGTGCCATTTGTATGCTCCCCTCATCAGCTTCAGTGGAGATGGCAAAAACTTGCCTATGGCGGACGTAAAACTTCCTTTCGGTTTGAAAGATGGGCAGTATTTCCACGTCAGCCAGGTGGATCGGGGGCTGTCCTGCAATTGCCGGTGCCCAGGCTGCGATGCAGAGCTTGTCGCGAAGAAGGGATCGGACACAGCTCACCACTTCGCTCATCGAGCAAAGTCAGACTGTATATATCGGCCTGAGACTGCACTGCACGACTATTCGAAACGCCTAATTAGCCGGCAGAGCTCTTTTCTAACGCCGAGTCTTCGCGTAACGGTCCAAGAGCACAACTACGGTTTTTGGATTGACGATGTAATCCCTGGAAAGAAATATGCAGTCAATGCGGCTGCCTTTGAGAAGGCGCATGAAGACGTCGTACCCGACGTCCAGCTAGAGACGAGCGCCGGAATTATCTTTATTGAAGTCGCTGTTACTCACTTCGTTGATAGAGACAAACGGTCAAAGTTGCGGCGGATTGGTGTGCCGACCGTTGAGATCGATCTATCCTCGGTAGCATTGGATTCATCGCTGGAGTTAATTGAACATGCGGTTCTCTCGGACATGTCCCTGCGGAAGTGGGCCTACCATCCAGGGGAATTTGAGCTGCAATCTCGCTTAAGAAAAGACTTGGAGACAAAGGTCACTCAATACGAGTCCGTACGCTGGGACAACGCATCTGACGACGCCTTCGACGATGGTCGAGACGAGGAGGACGACTACGATGGATGGGCTCTAATAGAGAGTGCCACTGACCAATACGATGGTGAGGCCATTCATGATTGGCTACAGTCTGCCCCGTCACACGAGAGAACAGAAAGATATAAAACGCTTAACCACCTAGACAAGCTTACATACCACTGCTTTCTCTTGGAGCGCAGACCGGAAATGCTGCCGTTACTATTTAATCGTCGCGGCACCACAGCCCACTCGTTCCTTTGCCCGTCTATTGTTTGGCGAACTGCCGTCTTCTTCAGATTTGTGACGGCAAATAGCAAGGAATTTGCTGTTGACGACGTCGTTCAGTGGTGCCGTGATCGATACGATACGTTTAAGTTTGGGGCGGAATTTGGCGTTCAGATCAATATTTTTACCGAAGTCTGTGACTTCTTGCTCGAACTGGAGAGAGATGGTTATTTGAACTCGGACGGATTTATTGCAAAACGTCGGAGATTCGTGCCGACCGTGAAGCGCCTTCCCAATAGAAGCCGTTTGGGCAGATAGTTCCGGGCCTACGACTTCTAATCGGAACTATTGCAGACGCAACGACATTAATTGGGAAAGCCCGCTTAGGCCGACAACCTGCCTGTCGAGAACGGTTGACCCCTTTGTTTTTTTCTAAAACCTCGTCGTCGGCCTTTCCGTTGACCCGGCTCGCTGTGGGGAACTGGCGGACCTGGGGGCGGGTGCGTAGCAGCCGTCCACGGGCTGTCCATCAGGCGTTAGCCTGTGGGCAGGCCAGTTATCCATAGCCCATGCCGAAGCCACCGGTGATTAAAAAAGGATTAAAACCGGATTAGCTTGGTTTTTCCAAATCGTGCAAACCGTTGCTAATTCTAGCTTTCCGACCTGTTCGGCCTGTGGATAGCGGGCCCGCTGGAACGGTATGACGGGCCCGCTGGAACGGTACACCGGGGCCGCTGGAACGGTAAAGCGGGTCCGCTGGAACGGTATCAGGGGCGAGGCTTCGGGGCCGTTGCCGCCTTCTTGTCCAAGTGCCGCCTCTGCGCACCGCTGGCTTTCTTTTTAACGTGCACGAGATCGCCGCGGATGGCGAAGCTGAAGCCCTCGCCGTGTGCCGCGCAGGCCGCGGTTACGGCTTTCAGCGCCTTGCGCAGCTTCTTGGCGAAGTCGCTCATCAACTCGGCCTCGCTGCCGCAGAGCTTGTGCAACGTCTCGACCTTGAGCGAAAATGGCTGGGCGTGGCTCGCATAGAAGCCGTGCAACCACTGCGCGAGCTGGTGACCGTCCAGCGCGTGGCGAATGGCCCATTCAACCTGCGTGAACGAGTCGGCCGCGAATAGCGGTCGCAGGCGTGGGTCCAGCTCGATCACCCATTTCTTCGTTTCATCGTCCTTGGCCGCGAAGGCAATCAGGCTGCCGATATAGCTGTGGCGCCCCTGCCTAACCGTCAGCGCATTCGCCACGAGACGCTCAATGCGCGTTAGCAGCGTCGCCCGGTTTTTCCCAGTGTCGGTCTTACCCATGAGCTTGAGCAGGGCGTACGACGTGAGGCGACACTGGCTGCCCAATTCCTGGAGCCGCACGGCGTGCAGCACGCTCTCCCACACATCGAGGTCGCCTTGGTCGAGGCGCTCGCCCTTATACCGGATGGTGATGCCGTCGATGGCAGCGAGATCCTCGCCGTTGATGTAGCGCCGCGGCCCCTTCGCGATCGCACCGAATAGGGCTGACCGCAGGAAGGAATTCGGCACGGCCCGGACAGGCTCAGGCCACAAGGGCAACTGCTCTACATCGCGCGGCAACGGAGCACCAGGTAAACGCGGCTCGGCATGTTGCGTCGCGTGCTCACGTATCTCTGCGATACGCGCAGCTATGTCGTCTAGCCCCAGAAACCCGGCAGGGCGGTTCAGTATGGCCTGGACGACGCTCATACCCCACCCCCCTCTCCAAGCTCAAGCGCTCGCTGAGCGCGAAGTTCTCGCACCGACAGACCGAGGCGCTCAGCCTCAATGCGTTCCGCTTTGGTGGGTGCCCCCCTTTGCTTCTCCGGCGCAGCAGCGCGCGGCCTTGTGATGGCCCGCGAGGCTCCTCTCAGTGGTGCCACTAGGTCAAGCAAGTCCTCAACCCCTACCCTTCGTTTGCCGCCTACCTTGAACCCGAGGTTGCTGTTGTAAAAACCCTTCTTTGATATACCGGCGATCGCCGCCGCCTCGTCCATCGTGAAACCCAGGCGAACGCCAAGGGCGACCTCAAGCCGAACGCGCATCGCGGCGCGTTGTTCTTCAATGTTGTTCTGCATGTCATGCTCCCGGCGGGGAGCGGCAGGGCCGCGCCCCGCCATCTAAAACCGTTCAGATCGCGCCAGGATTGCCGTGGCGCAGTTTTTTAGATGGCGGGGATAAGGCGGGGCGGAGGTGAGGCCAGAAGAGGCTCAAAGGCCTGCGGTTTTGTCTCTTTGCGGGTGCGTGGTGCTGGAATACATGGCAAGCCTATCAGTGCCATGGCGCTGGTCTCAATCTCCCAAACCCCAAACCGCGGGGCATGAGCCAGGCTGAGGAGCGCCATGCCGGCCAGCGCTGCGCCGATGACCAGCGCTGGAGCCGCACCGATGGCGATCAGGATGAAGAAAATAGCGAGCGCCACCCCTGCCACCTTGGTAAGGGCGAGGGATAGATGCCTGGCTTTTCCTTGCGTTTCATCCATTCGGCAATTCTGCCAAGTGCACCGCATGCCGTCAATGTAAACGCCTTATTTTTCTTTTTAAATCAATAAGTTCGTACATTACGTAAGATACGAAACTTTGGCCGGATTTGGCACAATTTTGGCACAGTGAACCCCAGGAAACGAGGGTAAAACGCGGGAAATTCCGGGCAATTCCGGGCCATAAAAAAACCGGCTAAGTGCCGGTTATTAAAGTGATTTTTCATGTGTTTATTGGTGCCGCTTGTCGGATTCGAACTGACGACCTACCGCTTACAAGGCGGTTGCTCTACCCCTGAGCTAAAGCGGCGACGGGCGACATTATAGCGATGCTGCACGCTTGATTGATCGATTACTTGACGACCTTGAGCGAGGGGCGTCCCTTGGGCGGGGTGGGCACCTCGCCCGGGGCGTGCGACGTCGGCGCGGGAGGCACGGACGTGTCGGCGGGCTCAAAATGCAGGCCCTGGCCGTTTTCACGCGCGAAAATGGCGGCCACCTGGTCCACCGGGACGGCAATCTCGTGCGACACGCCGCCGAAGCGCGCGGAAAACCGGATCCAGTCGTTTTCCAGGGTGAGATTCCGCGTTGCACCGGCGCTGATGTTGAGCACGATCTGGCCGTCCTTGACGAAGCCGGGCGGCACGCGGGTTCGTCCATCCACCGACACCAGGAGTTGCGGGGTGTAGCCCGAGTCCGAGCACCATTCATACAGTGCGCGGATCAGATAAGGCTTGGTTGAAATCTCGGCCACCTGCCTGCCCTTTTATTTGCGCAATGCCTTTTCGGTGGGGGTCAGTGCGCTGATGAAGGCGGGACGGCTGAACAGGCGCTCGCGGTACTTGAGCACCGGCGCCGCCACTTTGGGCAGCTCGATGCCGTAATGCTCGAGACGCCACAGCAGCGGAGCGATGGCCACGTCCAGCATGGAGAACTCGTCGTTCATCAGGTATTTCTGCTTGGTGAGGATGGGCGTGAGCTGCGACAGGCTGTCGCGGATTTCCTGGCGCGCCTTGTCCGAGCCCTTGCCGAGGCTGTGCTCCAGCGTGTTGACGTGGGTGAACAGGTCGTGCTCGAAGTTGAACAGCACCAGCCGTGCACGCGCGCGCATGACGGGGTCCGGCGGCATCAGTTGCGGGTGCGGAAAGCGCTCGTCGATGTACTCGTTGATGATGTTGGATTCGGTCAGAACCAGATCACGTTCGACCAGCACCGGCATCTTGCCGCTGGGGCTGATGCTGGCGATTTCTTCCGGCTTGTTGTGCATGTCGACATCGATGATTTCGAAGTCCATGTCTTTTTCGAACAGGACGATGCGGCAGCGGTGGCTGTACGGACAGGTACTGCCGGAATACAAGGTCATCATGGCGGGGGCTCCCTAAGGTGTTACGTATGAGTTTAGTTCTTAAAACGCCAACAGCCGGACACTGTCCGGCTGTTGGCGAGAGGCTTGGCCAGGGCTCAGTGGATATCTTTCCAGAATTCTTTCTTCAGGTAATAGGCCACCACAAAGAAGAATGCCAGAAATAACAGCACGATGACGCCGAGTTGCTTGCGCTGGAGCTGGGCGGGTTCACCCATCCACACCAGATAGTTGACCAGGTCACCCATCATGGCGTCGTACTCGGCCAGCGTGACGCTGCCGGGCTTGACCAGTTCGAGGCGCTCGATGACTTCATGCTCGCCTTCCTTTTTGTAGACCGGCACCATCTCGCCCTGCAGGTTCCACATCACGTGCGGCATGCCGACCTTGTCGAACACGGTGTTGTTCCAGCCGGTGGCGCGGGTCTCGTCACGGTAGAAGCCGCGCAGGTAGGTATAGAGCCAGTCGGCGCCGCGCGAGCGGGCAATCACGCTGAGATCGGGCGGGGCGGCGCCGAACCAGGCCTTGCTGTCGCCCTTGCTCATGGCAGCCCGCATGGTTTCGCCCGGCTTTTCGGCGGCGAACAGCAGGTTGCCCTTGATCTGCTCTTCGGTCAGACCCAGGTCTTCCATGCGCGAGTAGCGCATGGAGACAGCGCTGTGGCAGTTGAGGCAGTAGTTGACGAACACGCGGGCGCCGCGCTGCAGGGAATCCTGATCGGCCACGTTGATCGGCGCCTTGTCCAGGTGAACACCGGCACCGGACGCAAAGGCTACGACGGGAGCTGCCGCCAGCAGGAAAAGAAAATTCTTCAAGCGTTTCATTTAGCCAGTCACCCTTTCCGGTTCCGGTTTGGTTTTGTCAATCGAGGTATACCAGGGCATCAACAGGAAAAACAGGAAGTAAATCACCGAGAAAACCTGGGCAAAAATCGTCGCCACCGGGGTGGACGGCAACAGGCCAAGATAGCCGAGACCGATGAAGGACACGATGAACAGGGCGAGCATGATCTTGTAGATCGGGCCGCGATAGCGGATCGACTTGACCTTGCTGCGATCGAGCCAGGGCAGGAAGAACATCAGCACGATCGACAGGCCCATCGCCACCACGCCGGGGAACTGCGAGCCGAACAGCGGCGGCACCGCACGCAGGATCGCGTAGAACGGGGTGAAGTACCACAGCGGCGCAATGTGCTCGGGCGTCTTCAGCGGATCGGCCGGAACGAAGTTGGCCGCCTCGAGGAAGTAGCCGCCCATCGCCGGCGCGAAGAACAGGATCGCCGAGAACACCATCAGGAAGACGATGACGCCGACGATGTCCTTCACCGTGTAATACGGGTGGAAGGGAATGCCGTCGAGCGGAATGTGCGTCACCGGGTCTTTGTGCTTCTTGATCTCGATGCCGTCCGGGTTGTTGGAGCCGACTTCGTGCAGTGCCACCAGGTGCACCGCGACCAGTGCGATCAGCACCAGCGGCAGCGCGATGACGTGGAACGCGAAGAAGCGGTTCAGCGTGGTGTCGGAAATCACGTAGTCGCCGCGAATCAGGATCGACAGGTCTTCCCCGATGAAGGGCACGGCGGAGAATAGGTTGACGATCACCTGGGCGCCCCAGTAGGACATCTGGCCCCACGGCAGCAGGTAGCCGAGGAAGGCTTCTGCCATCAGCGCCAGATAGATCAGCACGCCGAAAATCCAGAGCAACTCACGCGGCTTGCGGTAGGACCCGTACATCAGGCCGCGGAACATGTGCAGATAGACGACGACGAAGAACAGCGAGGCGCCGGTGGAGTGCATGTAGCGGATCAGCCAGCCCCACTCGACGTCGCGCATGATGTACTCGACGGATACGAAGGCGAGCTCCGCATCCGGCTTGTAGTTCATGGTGAGGAAAATGCCGGTGACGATCTGGATCACCAGCACCAGCAGCGCCAGCGACCCGAAGAAGTACCAGAAGTTGAAGTTCTTGGGCGCGTAGTACTCGGACAGGTGCGCCTTGTAGGTTGCGGTGAGCGGAAAGCGATCATCGATCCAACCCATCATTTTTTGCAGGGCAGACATTTATTAAGCTCCTTTTGCGTCTACACCGATCAGCAACTTGGCGTCGCTGAGGTATTGATGAGGCGGAATCACCAGATTGGTCGGGGCCGGCGCACCCTTGAACACACGCGCGGCGAGGTCGAAGCGCGAACCGTGGCAGGGGCAGAAGAAGCCGCCCGGCCAGTCGCCGCCGAGGTCCGCCGCGCCGACTTCCTTGCGAAAGGTGGGGGAGCAGCCGAGGTGGGTGCAAATGCCGACCGCCACCAGGAGCTCCGGCTTGATCGAACGCGTCGGATTGGTGCAGTAGTCGGGCTGCTGAGGCTGCTCGCTCTTGGGATCGGTCAGCTTGTCGTCATGCTTGCCCAGCAGGCCCAGCATTTCCGGGGTGCGATTGACGATCCACACCGGCTTGCCGCGCCATTCGACCGTCAGCAGCATGCCTGGCTCGACCTTGCTGATGTCCACTTCCACCGGTGCGCCCGCTGCCCGCGCGCGCGCACTGGGCAGCATGCTCATCACCAGCGGAACGGCCACACCCGCAACAGCTACACCCCCGACAGCGCTGGTCGCGGCAATCAGGAATTTCCGTTTGCGTGCGTCCACTTTTTGCCCCTCGACTTCCTGGCTCATGTTTCCCTAACCTGAACGTTTTGCGATAAAACCGGCATTCTACCCAATTTGCCATCCTCTCCGGAAGCCCACCTTGACAATTCCACAATGCGCCATTTCCCCGGGATATAATCGACGCGTGGCGAAATCACGCCAAGTCCATGAATTCAATCAATATGCGCAAACTCTGGCTGCTTTTCGCCCAAACCACCACGGTGGCATTGGGTGTGCTATTCATCCTCGCGCTGTTCAAACCCGACCTCCTGCGCTGGCAGCCGCAACCGCAAACCCTCACCATCCAGCAGGCACCGCAGGCCCCGGGGAAATCCGTCAGCGCGGGCGAATCCTTCGCCCCGGCGGCGCAAAGGGTGATTCCCTCGGTGGTCAACGTGTTTACCCAGCAAAAGCTGCGCAGCCCGGTTCATCCCGCGCTGCAGGATCCAATCTTCCGCTACTTCTTTGGCGACCGGCTGGATGAGCGTCCGCGCGAGGTGTCCAACCTGGGTTCGGGCGTGATCGTCAGTGCCAACGGCTACGTCCTCACCAACCATCACGTGGTCGAGGCCGCCGACCAGATCCAGGTGGCGCTGGCGGACGGCAGGACGCTGCCCGCGCGAGTGGTGGGTGCCGATCCCGAAACCGATCTGGCGGTATTGAAAATCGATACCGCCAATCTGCCCGCCATCACCTTCGCCCAGGCCGACAGTCTCAAGGTCGGCGACTGGGTGCTGGCGGTGGGCAATCCGTTCGGCGTCGGCCAGACGGTCACCGCGGGCATCGTCAGCGCGCTCGGCCGCACGCAACTGGGCATCAACACCTTCGAGAACTTCATCCAGACCGACGCCGCGATCAACCCGGGCAACTCGGGCGGCGCGCTGGTCGATTCCGCCGGCAACCTGGTCGGGGTCAACAGCGCCATCTATTCGCGTACCGGCGGCTCGCAGGGCATCGGCTTTGCGATTCCGGTCAGCATCGCACGCCAGGTGATGGAGCAGATCATCCAGTCCGGCAGCGTGACGCGCGGCTGGGTGGGCATCGAGGTGCAGGACATGACCCCAGAACTGGCCGAGTCCTTCAATCTGAAAAGCGCCGAAGGCGCGTTGATCGCGGGCGTGCTGAAAGGCGGCCCGGCCGACGCCGGCGGCATCCGTCCGGGCGACATTCTGCTGTCGGTCAACGGCAACAAGGTATCGAATTCGGCTTCCCTGCTGAACCTCATAGCCGAACTGAAGCCCGGGATCGATGCCCGACTCACGGTGGCGCGCAAGCAGCAATCGCTGGACTTGAAGGTACAGGTCGGGCGCCGGCCCATGCAGCGCACGCTGGAACCGGCAGAGGAGCCCGAACTCAACTAGGGCGACGCACGCCCCGGTTCGGTCATCGCCTGCAGCAGCCTCACGCGCGTCGGATAGGAAAACGCATCCTGCTCCATTGCGGGCAGGCGCCAGGCGGCGGCCGTGTGCGCCATCCGCTGCAACGCTGGATCCTGCAGGCGCAAACTGGCCAAAACCAGCACTTCGGATGGCGAATACAAAGCCCCGTCAGCCAGCGCCGGCTCGGGCTGCAAGGTGGCCAGCAAGGGGCGCGCCTCGTGCTTCCACCCCTTTTCACCCCAGAATGATTTCCAGGCGATGCGCGCAAGCTGCCGCGCACGGGTGCGCGACTGCGTGTTGCCGGTGGCATCGGCATGGTCGAGCAAGCCCTGCACGACGTAAGCGTAATCTTCCAGTTCGGCATGCGGCAGCACCTGTCCGCGCGCGGTTCCCTTGATCAGCCGTCCGTCCCGAACCAGCCGGGTGAGCAAAAAATTCTGCAGTCGGTCGGCCTGCTGACGGTAGGTCGGATCGAGTTGGCTTGCCTGGCTGAGCGCCGAAAGCGCGAGGCCATTCAGGCCGGCATTCAGCTTGTCATCCTTGGGCAGACTGCGAGCCAGCCGCAAGGGGCGCAGCACACGCGCAGCGTCGGCCAGCAGCCGGCGCTCATCCGCGGTCGGCTTAAGGTATTCCGCAGGCAAATAGCCATCCTCGAATTCGCGCGGCCTATCCAGACGCCACACCCGCCGTGCGGCAGCATAGGCCTCGGGCGACAGGTGTCGTTTCAGTTCATCGGGTTGCCACAGATAGGTCGCCCCTTCGCGGCCCTTGTCATCAACCGCCGAGGTGCTGGCGTAGAACCCGCCGCTGGCATCCAGCAACTCGTCGCGCATGAAATCGAGTGTGCTGCGCGCCACCTCCCGGTAGCGCGGCTGGCGCAGCACCGTCGCAGCACGCAAATAAAGCGAAGCCAGATGCGCGTTGTCATAGAGCATTTTTTCGAAATGTGGGGTATCCCACTCGGGATCCGTGGTGTAACGGAAAAATCCGCCGCCGACATGGTCGCGCAGCCCGCGCACGGCCATCTGGTCGAGCGTCAGCCGCAGAAACTCGGCGAGCTTGGCATCGGGCTGCTGCGCCTGCCGTTCCAGCAGGGCGTGAAGCTGCGGCGCCATGGGGAATTTATTGACCTGCCCCAGACCGCCGTGCAGGGTGTCCGCCTCCTGCCACACACCGGCCAGAAACTGCTGCCAGGCAAGCGCACTGCGCTCGGCCGTCAGCGGCACGCTGACGGGTTGCCCGGCAAGCGGCGGCGCAACCTGCCGCGACATGGCCCGGATCCCGGCGTGATCGGTAGCCCAGCGCTTGGCGAGGTGGTTCAATTGCTTGCGAAAGTCGTCCGGCGGCGCATACAGGACGGCAAATACCGGATAACCCTCGGGGGTGACAAAGGCGTTCAGCGGCCAGCCCGAGACGCCGCTCAGT
>JBAVWB010000227.1:0-4657 GCA_049697615.1 Thiobacillus sp.
GGGTCGCACGCTGGGCGCGACCCACCAGTCTCAGCCGGCCCGGCTTCAGCATGGCGGCGGGAATCGGCAGCCGGCGGGGCGCCTGTTCACCCAGGGCCTCGTCGCGCATGAAGCGTTTGACGATACGGTCTTCCAGCGAATGAAAACTGATGACCGCGAGTCGCCCTCCGGGTTTCAGTTTGTCCACGCATTGCGGCAGCACGGCGCTCAGTTCTTCCAGTTCGCGGTTGATGTAAATCCGTATAGCCTGGAAGCTGCGGGTCGCCGGGTGTTGCCCCGGCTCGCGCTTTTTGACTGTTGCGGCGATGAGACTCGCCAGCTGCCCGGTGCTGCGGATGGCTTCTTCCTGGCGTGCCGCAACAATCGCGCGCGCAATCGATTTAGCAAACCGCTCTTCCCCGTAGGTGCGGATGACTTCACTGATCTCCCCCTCTTCCGCCGTCGCCAGCCAGTCCGCCGCCGACAGCCCGCTTCCCGGATCCATGCGCATGTCGAGCGGCGCATCGAAGCGGAAGCTGAATCCGCGCGTGGCGTCATCGAGTTGCGGCGACGACACCCCGATATCCAGCAAAATTCCATCCACCTGCATCACGCCCATGCCGTCGAGCACCGCACCCAGCCTCGAAAACGGGCTTTGCACCAGCGTCAGCCGGGCATCCTTCACGGCGGCGCCGGCGCGAATGGCGTCGGGATCGCGATCCAGCGCGATCAACCGCCCCTCCGGCCCCATCTGCGCCAGGATCAGCCGGCTGTGGCCGCCGCGCCCGAAGGTGGCGTCGACATACATGCCGTCGGACCTGATCGCCAGCGCCGCCACCGCCTCCTGTGCCAGCACCGGCACATGGGCGGTCTCCATCACAAGGTAAAGCCTTCCAGTTCGGGCGGCAGTGCATCGTGACTGAACGTCAGCGCCTGCGACACCTGCGCCTCCCAGCGCGCCTCGTTCCACAACTCCACCTTGCTGCCCTGCCCCACCAGCACCACGTTCTTGTCGAGTTCGGCGAACTTGCGCAGCATCGGCGGCAGCAGCACGCGGCCGGCGCTGTCCATGTCCATGTCATGGGCATAGCCGACGAGCAATTGTTTGAGACTGCGGGTACGGGGATTGAAGTCGGACAGGCCGTTGAGTTTTTTCTCGATCGGCTCCCACTCGGGCAAGGGGTAAAGCAGCAGGCACTGGCCGGGGTCGGCGGTGATCACCACGCGACCGCCGCCATTCACCAGGAGGGCGTCACGATAGCGCGCCGGCACCACGAGCCGGTTCTTGCTATCCAGACTGACTGTTGCGACCCCCCGAAACATGCGCTCCCCCTAATTATTGAATTCAAATCCAGCCGGATTGGGCCGTGCTTGGATGGGCGCATTCTCCCACAAGCCCCCACCAATCACCACTTGCACCCACTATAGGGGATAGTTTTGTGGGGGTCAAGGCGCCAGACGCAAAAAAACCCCTATGCCTCAAGGACTTAGGGGTGGTTTTGGGTTGTGGATAAGTTTCTGGAAAAACCGGGGCTTAGCGGGTAATTCTGCTCATATTTTTAGATAAAAACGCTAAGTGCTTGAATTACTTGAAAAGTGGAAAAGTCGATCGATAAGCCGGGTTCTGTCGTGGACAACCATTCCTCTAGGCCGGTCATTGCTGACCGGCTCCAGCCACCTACCCGCAGACTCAGCGAGCCGCTTCATCGCCTGCCTATTTGGTGTTGCTCCGGATGGAGGTTACCGCGTTTCACCGTAACTAAATACGCTCGTCTCTGTGGCCCTATTCCTCGCCTCGCGGCGTCCGGCCGTTAGCCGGCATCCTGCTCTATGGAGCCCGGACTTTCCTCTCCCACTCGCGTGGCAGCGGTTGTCTGATCGGCTTTCCCGCCCCGATTATAAAGCCTTTACTTGACTGCAGCGGCTGATCTGCTAATCCAAGGTCTCTGGGCCGGATCACGACCCTTGCCAGGAGATTCATCATGAGAAGACGCTTATATTTCATGGTTCCGGACACCCGCAGCGCCCGGGAAATCCGCGACGAGCTTCTGCTCGCCCGCATCGAGGACAGCCACATTCACGTGATGGCCAAGGAGGGCATGTCGCTTGACGGCCTGAACGAAGCGTCGGTCCTGCAAACCTCCGACTTTGTCCACGGCGCCGAAACCGGATTGGCCGTGGGCGGCGGCATCGGCGTCATGGCCGGGCTGGTGGCGGTATTCTTCCCGCCCGCCGGCATGGACCTGCAACTCGTCACCATCCTGCTGACCGCGTTGATCGGCGCCGCGTTTGGCGCCTGGGTCGCCAGCATGGTCGCCAGTTCGATTCCCAACTCGCGGCTCAAGGCGTTTGAATCGGCCATTGCCGCCGGTCATATCCTGATGATGGTGGACGCCCCCTCCGGGCGGGCCGATGAAATCAGGAAACTGATTGCCTCGCGCCATCCCGAAGCGATGAATTCCGGCACCGAGCCCACCATTCCGGCGTTCCCGTAACCCTCTCCTCCCGCGCAGCCGATGCTGCGCGGCTCTCGGAAGTATCCAGAGGGCATCAACACTGGCTTGCTTCCACGCGGCAGACTCCCCCGGTCTGCCGCTTTTATGTCAGGCCACGCGCCAGCGGATCGCTTCGCCCGCGCGCAAGGGCACCAGGGTTTCATTGCCCAGCCTGAGGCTGGCCGGCGCAGTCCAGCTTTCGCGGCGCAGGGTGAGGGTGCCGGTGTGGCGCGGCAGGCCGTAGAAATCAGCGCCGTAGAAACTGGCGAAGGCTTCCAGCTTGTCGAGCGCGCCCGCGTCCTCGAAGGCTTCGGCATACAACTCGATCGCGGCATGCGCGGAATAGATGCCGGCGCAGCCGCAGGCGGTTTCCTTGGCGCCCAGCGCATGCGGCGCGGAGTCGGTGCCAAGGAAGAACTTGGGATTGCCGGAAATGGCCGCAGCCACCAGCGCCTGGCGGTGCTGTTCGCGCTTCAACACCGGCAGGCAGTACATGTGCGGACGGATGCCGCCCTTGAACATGGCGTTGCGGTTGTACAGCAGGTGATGCACGGTGACCGTGGCGGCGACGTTGGCGGGTGCCGCCACGACGAACGCTGCGGCCTGGTGCGTGGTGATGTGCTCCAGCACGATTTTCAGGCGAGGGAAATCCTTCATCAGCCGCGCGAGATGACGCTCGATGAATACCGCTTCGCGATCGAACACGTCGACCTCGGGATCGACCACTTCGCCGTGCAGCAGGAGCGGCATGCCGACTTCTTCCATCGCCGCGATCGCCTTGTAGGCCTTGGCGAGTTCGGTGACGCCGGAGTCGGAGTTGGTCGTCGCACCCGCCGGGTAATACTTCACCGCGTGTACGAAGCCGCTTTCGCGCGCGCGGCGGATTTCCTCCGGCGTCGTGTTGTCGGTGAGATAGAGCGTCATCAGCGGCTCGAACGCGGTACCGGCGGCAGCGGCCAGCAGGCGCGCGCGGTAGGCCGCCGCGTCGGCCACGCTGACCACCGGCGGCCTGAGGTTGGGCATGGCGATGGCGCGGCCGAACACGCGCGCGGTGTCGGGCAGCACGCTCTGCATGGCGGCGCCGTCGCGGAAGTGGATGTGCCAGTCGTCGGGGCGGGTGATCGTGAGGGTGTCGGTCATGATTCGTCCTGATCCTGCGGCTTCAATGCCAGCGACATTTTATAGAGTTCGGCCTTGCTGCGTCCGGTGATCTTCGCCGTCAGCTTGGCGGCCAGGGTCGGCGGCAGCTCGCTCTGCAGCACGGCGAGCACGCGCATCGCTTCCGCATCGACCATCGCTGCGGCCGCCGCGGGCGGATGCACGATGACGACGAATTCGCCGCGCACGTGGTTGGGGTCGGCCGCCAGCCAGGCCGAGGCGTCGGCGAGCGGCAGCGTGACGATGCTCTCGAATCGCTTGGTCAGTTCACGCGCCAGCGTCACCGGGCGCGAAGCATCCAGCACCGCCGCCATGTCGGCGAGCGTTTCCTCGATGCGATGCGGCGCCTCGTAGAACACCAGCGCCACCGGCAGCGCCGCGAGCGATTGCAGCTGCGCGCGGCGCGCGCCGGACTTGGGCGGCAGAAAGCCATGGAACAGCCATTGCCCCGATTCGATACCCGCGGCCGACAGCGCCGTGGTCACCGCCGAGACGCCCGGAATCGGCACCACCGTCAGCCCCGCCGCGCGCACCGCCGCCACCAGCCGCGCGCCGGGATCCGACACCGCGGGCGTACCGGCGTCCGACACATAAGCCACCGCCTCGCCGGCGACAATCCACGCAATCACCTTGTTGGCGGCTTCGCGCTCGTTGTGCTCGCGGATGGACACCAGCGGCTTCGAAATGCTGAAATGTGCCAGCAGCTGTCCCGACACGCGGGTGTCTTCCGCCGCCACGTGGTCGACGCATTTCAGCGTGTCGAGCGCACGCAGCGTGATGTCGCCGAGGTTGCCGATGGGCGTGGCAACCACATAGAGCGCGGGCGGCAGGCGGGTATGATGGACTGATTCGTTCATGGGCCGTCATTGTCGCAGATGTTCAACCTCGGGCAATCCGCCGAAGCACGCGCCGAAGCCTTCCTGAAAACGCACGGCATGAAGCTCGTAGCGCGCAACTGGCGCTGCCGCTTCGGCGAGATCGATCTCGTCATGCAGGACGGGCCCACCCTGGTGTTCGTCGAGGTG
>JBAVWB010000228.1:0-7087 GCA_049697615.1 Thiobacillus sp.
CCTGCAGCTCGCCGTAGGTGAAGGGCATTTCCTCGCCGCCGATCACCGGCACCTGTTCGCGCAGGTCCTCCGGACAGGTCCAGTCGAAGGTGAGGTTGGTGAACGGCGTCTGCGTGCCCCAGCGCGACGGCACGTTGAGGTTGTAGATCAGTTCCTGGATGCACTGCTTGACCGCTTCGTAGCTCATCGCATCGTTGCGGATGAACGGCGCCATGTAGGTGTCGAACGACGAGAACGCCTGCGCGCCGGCCCATTCGTTCTGCAGCGTGCCTAAGAAGTTGACGATCTGGCCGACCGCGGACGACATGTGCCTGGGCGGCCCCGCCTCGACCTTGCCCGGCACGCCGTTGAGGCCCTCGTGCAAGAGCGTGCGCAGCGACCAGCCGGCGCAGTAGCCCGCCAGCATGTCGAGGTCGTGGACATGGAGCGAGCCGTCGCGATGCGCTTCGCCCAGTTCGGGCGGGTAGACGTGATTCAGCCAGTAGTTGGCCACGACCTTGCCCGACACGTTGAGGATCAGCCCGCCGAGCGAATAGCCTTGGTTGGCGTTGGCGTTGACGCGCCAGTCCTGGCGCGACAGGTATTCGTTGACCGAGGCTTCCACATCCACCAGCGTCTTGCGGTCCTCGCGCAGCTTCTTGTGGTGTTCGCGATAGGCGATGTAGGCGCGCGCGGTGGCGAGGTGGTTGGCGGCGATCAGGCTCTGCTCGACGATGTCCTGGATGCGCTCGATGTCGGGCGGCGCGCCGCGCAGGCTGTGGATCAGCACCTTCGTCACCTGCGCGGTCAGCAAATCCGCTTCCGCCTCGCCGAATTCGCAGGTGGCCTGGCCCGCGCGCAGCAGCGCCGAGCGTATCTTGCTGGCGTCGAAAGCCGTGCGGCTTCCGTCGCGCTTGAACACCTCGCGCAGCAGCATCGTCACCACCGTGTCCATCCCTGCATCCGCCATGACCGCCTCCTCGAATATCAACATATTGTGCTCGCCACCGACTCACCATACGACATCTTGATTAAATATCAAGGAGAATTTCAGATGTGCTTGTCCTTCTACACTGCAATTTCAACAAAGTCAGGAACTTGGCGAAGGGCACGATTCTGGATTTCAGCGTGGTGAACGGCATGCTCTACAAGATCGTGCCCTTCCTCTCCTGGTTTCATCTGCAGTCGCAACTGCAGGCCAAGGCCGGCACCATCCCCACCATGAAGGACATGATTGCCGAACGCTGGATGCGTGGGAAGTTCAAGCTTCACCTGATCGCGTGCGTGCTGCTGGTCGGGGTGCCGTTCTGGCCGCAGCTGGGGGTTGCGGCGGGGGGTGTGCTGGCGGTATCGGCGGTGCTGCTATGGGCGAATCTGTGGTCAGCGGTGCGACGGTTTGCCGGGCACGGCGGCAGGCTTTCCTAAGAATGCAGTGTGGTAAGCAAGCGGCTCTTACCGACCCTGAGCCGCCATTCTAATTTCCTGAAAGCAGTCGTCTAATTGTGCCTAAGGAATCCGGGGCTATTCACTGAGATTGACTGAGGCTGCCAGACTCAGAGAAACTCTCGGAGGTATCGTTGAATTTCCTATCTTTTGAGGTGGGGCCATGTCAAACCTGAGCCGAAGATCGTTTCTCGCTGCCATTGCAGGAGGCACGGCGGTTTTGTCCACCTCCCTGGGGCGCGCCGTCGATGCGCTTAATGCCCCGGTGACCGTTGCGGGCGAGATGGATTTGATTCTGCTCAACGGCAAGATCATTACCGTGAGTGCCGACGATGCAATCATCGAAGCGGTGGCGGTTCGGGGCGGCAAAATCGCCGCCGTGGGCACGACGCAAGAAATCCGCGCGCTGACTGGGGCGAGCACGCGCGTCATCGATTTAGGTGGAAAATGCGTCACGCCCGGTCTGGTGGATTCTCACATCCACATCCTGTACTACGGCCAGCAATTCCGAGAAGGACTGCTGGACATTCGCTTTCCCAAGGCGCGCAGCAAGGAAGAGCTGTTGCGATTGGTCGAGATGCGCGCCAAAGAAACACCAAAGGGCGAGTGGATCGCCGGTAATCAGGGCTTCACCATGGGGATCGACAATACGCCGACTCGTCTTGAGCTCGATGCGGTCGCTCCGCACCACCCGGTTTATCTGCGGCATAACTCTGGTCAGTTCGCGGTGGTGAACACGCTTGCGCTGCGAGACGCTGGCATTTATCGCGACACCCCTATTCCTTATGGCGGCAAGATCGGACGGGATGCGGCCAGCGGCGAACCGAACGGCCTGCTGTTCCACTATCCGGCCGAATCTCTGGTGCACCGCCACATACCCGGGTATGGCACCCGCAGCGAAGTTGAACGCGTGAACGAGGCAAGAGAGGGTCAACGGCGGGCACTGGCCGCTGGCTACACCAGCGCCCAGGATGTGATCGTTATGAGGCAAGAGGACATAGACGCATACCGCAGGCTGGCGCGCGAAAGCGGTCTGAAAATGCGCCTCTACATCATGCAGTACCTGACTTCGGAGCAACAGGCACTGAAGCTGCTGCCGCAGGTGCGCCGCTTCAAGGACGAATGGCTTACCTTCGGTGGCTGGAAGCTGGCGGTGGATGGCGGTCCCGGCGCAGGGACCAGCCTCATGTATGACCGTACCCTGCGCGCCGCCAACCGCTCTTACGTTTACCACGACCAGCGCACTCTCGACCGCATCGTCCTCCAGGCGCACAAGACCGGTTTGCAGGTGGCGTTTCATGCGACCGGCGACCGCGCGATCGACATGGCAATCAACGCGGTTGAGGCGGCGCTGAATGCCAGCCCGAGGGAGAATCACCGCCACCGCATCGAGCATTTGCAGTTTCCGACCCGGCAAGCGCTGGAACGGATGAAACGGCTGGGGATGGTGGTCTCAACCTCGCCGCAATGGATACCGTTCCATGCCGATGGATACCGTCAAATAACCAACGATGCCATGATGGAAAGATCTTTTCCGCTGAGAACCATGATGGAAATGGGCATTCCTATCGCTTTCGGCTGCGACGTGCCCGCCACCATCATGATCGAGCCGAAATGGGCGCTGCTCGGTGCGGTCACCCGCACCACGCGCAGCGGCTATACGCCAGCGCCGGAACAGCGCATCAGCATCCGCGATGCGCTGCGCATGCACACCCTCGGTTCAGCCTATGCCTCGTTTGAGGAGCACATCAAAGGTTCGATCGAACCGGGTAAGCTCGCCGATATGGTGGTGTGGTCACACGATGTCTACACTGCATCACTACCTGAACTCGCCGAGTTGAGGGCGCTTACGACCATCGTCGGTGGCAACATTGTTCACGAATGATTGAATACGACCTGCGCAGCGCCAGAATGACACAACATCAGGTGGGCGCGTGGATGTTGCCACTGACGTAGGCCAACCTGCTTTTCCTTCGATGCAGTGAATGACAGCTTAGGAGGGGTACGGGGACCGGCAGGTTTTGGCCGACTCCGGCCATCAATCACGCCTTACTAATTTCCGCACTCCATTCCAGCCTGCTGAACCTCCGCCGCTACAACGCCCACCCCACCACCTCCATCGGCCAGCGCACCACAGCCGCCACAACGAGTGCGACGCCGATGGAGAGGACCACCGAATAGAGCGCTTCGCGCCGGCCGAGCAGTTTCAGCATCATGGCGAAGGTGGATACGCAGGGCACATAAAAGGTGAGGAACACCAGGAAGGTGGCGATCTGCGTGGTGTCGAGCACGCCGGCCAGTTCCTGCGTGCCGAGCGCCTGGAACACCATCAGCAGGGACAGCTCCTTGCGCAGCACGCCGAACAGGATCGGCACGCCCAGCACCACCGGCAGCCCCAGCCACCACGACGTCACCGGCGTGAGCGCGAGATTGATCCAGGCATCTGCGCCGAAGTGACCCAGCAGCGCCAGCACCACGCTGCCCGCCACCAGCAGCGGCAGCACGATGGTGACGATGTCGCGGCTGCGCGCCCAGGTGTTGGACAGCAGGGCGTGCAGGGTGGGCACGGCGTAGGCGGGGATCTCCTGGATCATGCCGGGCGTGGTTTCGGGATAGCGGCGCTTCAAGAGCTTGCCGACCAGGCTGACGACGACGGGGGTGAGCATGAACAGCGCGAACACGCCGAAGCCGCCCAGATACTTGCCGCCCACCGCCAGGATGATGGCCGAACGCGCCGAGCACGGCAGGAAGGTGATCAAAAGCGAAGCCACGGTGCGGTCGCGGCCGCGGGTGACGGCGGCGGTGGCGGCCAGCGCCGGCACGTTGCAGCCCAGCCCCATCAGGAAGGGCAGGGCGACGCCGCCGTGCAGGCCCAGGCGATGGAAACCCTGGTCCACCACGAAGGCCACGCGGTGCATGATGCCGGATTCTTCCAGCCACACCAGCAGCAATACCAGCGGGATCATGTAGGGGATGACGATGCCGGCCAGGCCGATGAAGCCGTCCAGCACCGCGCGTCCGACCACGCCCGCAAGCGCGGTCGGCTGCCACGGCGCGGCCCACTCGATCAGGCGCGCGACGGTGAGCGCGTCGAGAAACGCGCTCACCTCGAACACGAAGAACAGCACCAGCGCAAACACCGCCAGCGTGCCGGCGAATCCCCATTTCGGATGCAGGAAAAGATCGTCCGCCCAGCGTTGCCAGCGCGGCTGCTCGCCTTCCTGGCCGGGGCGGGTCACGTCCTCGAAGCACTGCGCGGCGCGGTGATGGCGGTCGGCGTGGATTTCCTCCGCCAGCGGGCGCGGCAAGGCCGCGTCGGCGCGGGCACGCGCTTTGATCAGGGCGGCGTAGCGGTCGGGAAAATGCGCCTGCAGTTCCTGCGCGAAGTAGTCGTCGTTTTCCGCGAGCTGCAGGGTCAGCAGGGCCTCGGGCGCGGCGAACGCGGCGGCCACATCGGGCTGCCGGGCGATGCCGGCGATCGCCTGCAATTGCGCTGCGATGTGCGGGCTGACCGGGCAGACGGGGGGCCGCGCGTGGGCCGAGTGCGCCTCCCGCGCAGTGCGCACCGCGGTGGTGAACAGGTCGGCCAGGCCGATGCCCATGTGCGCCACGGTGGGCACCACCGGCGCGCCCAGCTTGGCCGACAGCGCGCGCACGTTGATGAAGCGCCGCCTGGCGCGCGCCTCGTCCATGCGGTTCAGGGCAAACACCATCGGCCTGCCCAGCTGCATCAGTTCCAGGGCGAATTCGAGATCGCGCTCCAGCGCCGTGGCGTCCATCACCATCAGCAGCACGTCGGGCGCGGCGAAGGCACTTTCCGGCTGGTGCGCCTCGTGCTGCGCGATGGCCGGCCAGCGGTCGCCCCACAGCAGGTACTTCAGCGTGACGCGCGAGTCGTCGTCCAGCCGGTGAAAGCCGTCGAAGGCGGGCAGCGCGACGAGTGAAATCTGGTCGATGCCCACCTCGACCACGCATTCCTCGTAGGCGGGTCCGATTCCGGCCAGGCGCTCGTGGTGCGTGGCGGTTCTGGCGGCCGCGCGAAAGATGCTGTGCAGGCCGCTGCCCGCGCGCCCGACGATGGCCACGCGCGGCCGCCGGGCGCCGCGCAATCCGGGGCCGTGGAGGGGAAAGCTGTGCGCGGGCGAAGTCATCGGGGCGATGCCTGACATGAGAATGTTTCTCATGTGTATGGGTTTTCGGGGTGGCCGTCAATCCGCCGCGAAAATTCCTGTAGCGGGTGTCGTTGCCTTGCCGGCGGTTTCCGGCGGGGCAGGTGGTCTATAACAAGACTTGCATCGCATGCCACGACGGTATTGCAGTCCATGCGAAAGGCATTTCAACGCGCCCCGCACTTCCGGCGTCTTCAAGCAGGAGAAAACAGATGGGATTCAAAGCATGCATTGTCGGGCTGGTCTGCCTGGGTGGCGGAACCATCGCATACGCAGCGCCAACTGCGTACATTCCGCTCGGTTCGGGCAATGCAGTGATCGCGGTTGATGCCGCCAACGGGAAAATCATCAAACGCTACGACGGGGTGGAAAACCCCCACGGCCTGGTCGCCACGCCGGACGGCGAATACCTGATAGCGGGAAGTCTCAATGAGACCCGGGTGCCGGAAGGCGCACCGGCAGACACCCCCAACAGCAAGCTGTACGTCGTCCATCCCGGGCATGGCCATGTCATGGCAGAAATCCCGGTCTCCGGCTGGACCCATCACCAAGCGATTACGCCGGACGGGAAATACGTCCTGTCGACCCATCCGACACGGGGCGGCATCAGCGTTGTCGACTTCGTCGGCAACAAGGTGTTCAAAACCATCAAAACCGGTCCGGCGCCCAATTACACCCTGGTCACGAAGGATGGAAAGCATGCCTATGTGAGCAACAGCGGCAACGGAACCGTCAGCGAGATCGATCTGGGTTCGTGGACCGTGGCGCGCTCGCTGGAGGCCGGACCCTCACCCGAGCATCTGGCCTTTTCGCCGGACGAGAAAACCCTCTACGTGTCGAATGACCGGGCCGGAACGGTTTCCGTCGTATCGGTCAAGGATGGCAAGGTCAAGACGACCTACACGATCGGCAAACGCGTGCACGGACTGGACATCGGCGACGACGGAAAAACGCTTTTCGTCAGCAGCCGGTCGGATGACAAATTGGTGGCGCTGGACACCGCAACCGGCAAGCGGCGCGTCCTGACGCTTTCTCCCGAGCCCTACCACCTCGACAAGATCCCGGGAACCGGAAAAGTCTATGTCTCCAGCAGCAAGGCGCCAAAGATATGGGTCGTGGACCAGAACACCTTCACCGTTACGGACACGATCCAGTTGCCGGCGGGCGAGGGGCACCAGATTGCGGTGATCAAGTGATGCAGTCAGATCGCAACCTGGGACAGCGTCAGAGAAAAAGCCGCAGTCTTTTTCAAAGACCTTCACAGCAACAGCATGAATAAGGAGCCTCAAATGAACACGTCAATGAAAACCCTGGTGGCATTTTCCGTCGCGGCCTTCGCGCTGGTGGGAACCGCCGTGCCTGCCTCGGCGGCAGAGCCTGCGATGCCTGATCAGCAAATGATGATGCAAGGCCAGGCACAGGGAAGCGGCGCACCCGGCGCGATGCCGGGCTACGGGATGGGCATGATGGGCGGCGGCATGGGACCAGGCATGGGC
>JBAVWB010000229.1:0-28718 GCA_049697615.1 Thiobacillus sp.
GCCGATGCTGGCGTTGAACCCGGTCATCAAGGTGGGCGAGCAGATCGGCGAAGCGCTGTCACTGCACCGCAAGCTGGCTGGGCAGGCTGCACGCGACGCCGCGCGGGCGCTGCTCGATGCGGTGGGCGTACCGGATGCGGTGCGCCGGCTCGACAGTTATCCGTTCGAATTGTCGGGCGGGCTGCGCCAGCGGGTGATGATCGCGATGGCGCTGGCGGGCGAGCCCCGGCTGCTGATCGCCGACGAGCCGACCACGGCCCTCGACGTGACCATCCAGGCGCAGGTGCTCGACGTGCTGCGCCGGCTGAAGGCCGAGCGGCAGATGGGCATGCTGCTGATCACGCACGACCTCGGCGTGGTGGCGGAGAATGCCGACCGCGTCGGCGTGATGTATGCCGGCGAGCTGGTAGAGGAGGGCGCGCGCGACGCCTTCTTCGCGTCCCCGCAGCATCCCTATAGCCGCATGCTGTTCGAGGCGTTGCCGCGTCCCGGCGACGGCGGGCGTCTGACCACGATTCCCGGCCAGGTGCCGAAGCTCGATGCACCGATGCGCGGCTGCCGCTTTGCGCCGCGCTGCCCGCATGCCCTTTCGCGCTGCCGTGAGGAATCGCCGGGCTGGCAGGTGATCAACGACCAGCGGGTACGCTGCCATCTGGCAGGCGCGTTGCCGGCCAGCAGCGTGCGCGAGGTCACCGCGCAGACGGCGGCACCGGCATCGCAAGCCCTGCTGCAGGTGGAGGGCCTCAAGGTGCATTTCCCGATCCGCCGCGGGCTGATCCAGCGCACGGTCGGCCACGTGCGCGCGGTCGACGACGTCTCGCTCGATATCCAGGCGGGCCGCACGCTGGCGCTGGTTGGTGAATCGGGCTGCGGCAAGACCACGGTGGGCAAGGCGCTGCTGCGCCTGATCGAGCCGACGGCGGGCCGCATCGCGCTGGGTGGCGAGGCCATCACCGCGAACAATGCATCCACCCTGCGGCGGCAGGCGCAGATGGTGTTCCAGGATCCCTACAGCTCGCTCAACCCGCGCATGCGGGTGGCGGATATCGTGCTCGAAGGCATGGACGCGCTGGGCGTGGGCGCCACAGGTGACCGCCGCGAAGCGGTCGCGCGGTTGCTGCATCAGGTGGGGTTGCCGGACGATGCCGGCGGCCGCTATCCGCATGCTTTTTCCGGCGGCCAGCGGCAGCGCATCGCGATCGCGCGGGCGCTCGCGGTGTCGCCCCGGCTGGTGATCTGCGACGAGCCGACCAGCGCACTCGACGTGTCGGTACAGGCACAGATCCTGAACCTGCTGAAGGATCTGCAGAACGACCTCGGCCTGGCCTACCTCTTCATCACCCACAACCTCGCGGTGGTCGAGTATCTGGCGCACGAAGTGGCGGTGATGTACCTCGGCCGCATCGTCGAGCACGGCGCCGCGGCCGACGTGCTGCGCGCGCCGCGCCACCCCTATACCCAGGCGCTGGTAAGCGCGGTGCCACGCATCGAGCCGCACGCTGGCGACGGCATCATCCGGCTGGTGGGCGACCAGCCCTCGCCGCTCGATCCCCCCGAGGGTTGCCACTTTCATCCGCGTTGCCCGCATGCCAGCGAGATCTGCCGGCAAACCTATCCCGACAGGACCGATCTGGGAAACGGGCACTGGGTGCGCTGCCACTGGGTAGCAGCGCAAGGTTTTTCCACAAGGAGTGTTGATTGAATACAGGCAAACACAGCCGCAATTTCTGGATCGGCAACGGCGTACTCGCCGTGGCGATGCTGACGCTGTTTTTCATGGGGCCGCTGTCGGACGCGCTGGGCATCTGGGCGGCAGTGCTTTGGATGGTGCTGGCCGCCGTGGGCATGGGGCTGGTGATGTCGGACAAGAGCGGCGAGCCGCCTGCGCCCGACTGAATCCTGCGTTTTGGGGCGGAGCAGGGCCGGCGCGAATCAGGGCTGGTTGACGACCACGGTCTGCCCTGTGCGGATCGTGCCGCGCCTGTCCAGAACCGGATTCCATGACTGGATATCCGCCAGGCTGACATCGAAACGCTCGGCGATGCCGTTCAGGGTGTCACCGCGCTGGACCGTATAACGAACCGGCCCGGCAGGTTTTTCGCTGCCGGTTTTGAGGCTCACGGGCTGAATGGCGCGGATTGCGCGCTTGGCCGGTTCGTTGGACGTCAGTTTGATGATCTGGCCGGGTTTGAGCCGGTTATCGAGTTGCGGATTGTCCGCGTTCAACTGGTCGACAGTCATCCTGTAACGACGGGCAATACCAAACAGGGTCTCGCCGCGCTGCACGACGTACTGGCTTGCAGTCGATGCGTGCGCTTTGGTCACGCTGCCGCCACGCCGGACAACCGGAACCAGGATGGTCTGTGCGCGTACGAGCTTGCCGCGCTTGAGAGAAATCGGATTGTGTTCCAGCAGGCGGTCGACGCTGATGCCGAAGCGTTGGGCAATGGCCTCGGGGCGTTCGCCCTTTTGCGCGGTGTAGGGCTGCCAGGAGTCCCAGTCTCCAGCTTCCAGATTGCGCTGGAAGGTATCGGCCTTGTCGACCGGCACCAGCAGATTGACCGGCGTATCGGAACGGATGAGCTTGCGCGGGAAGGCCGCATTCAACGCCATGAACTCATCGCTGCTCATGTCCGCCAGGCGTGCCGCGGAATGGAGATCCATGCTGGCATGGACCTTGACCTGGTCGAAGTAGGGCTGGTTCGGCAGGGCGTTGATGGCAATGCCGAATTGCCCGGGCTCACGGATCAGGTTGCGGATCGCCAGCAGCTTGGGAACGTATTGCCGGGTCTCGTTGGGCAGCGACAGGCTGGCGTAATCGGTGGGCAGGCCCTGCAGGACATTTTTCTGGATCGCGCGCGCGATGCAGCCCTCGCCGCAGTTGTAGGCCGCCAGCGCCAGTTGCCAGTCGCCAAAGTCCAGATAGAGCTTGCCCAGGTAATCGAGCGCGGCATTCGTCGCGGCCGTGAAATCACGGCGGCCGTCGTACCAGTTGTCCTGCCGCAGGCCGTAGTGGGTTCCGGTGGAGGGGATGAATTGCCAGATGCCGGATGCGGCGGATCGCGACAGCGCAGTGGAAATGAAGGCGCTCTCGATCATCGGCAGCAGCGCGATTTCCATCGGCATTTCACGCCGCTGGACATCCTCGACGATATGGTAGAGGTAGGGCCGCGCGCGCTCGGCCAGGCGGTTTACGTTTTCAGGCCGCGCTGCGAACCAGGATTCATGAACGCTCACGAGGGGATTCGGCTGCGCCGCGTCGTCGATCTTGAAGCCGCTGCGGATGCGCTGCCAGACATCGTCCTGGATGGCGTCGGAAGCGGCGTGGTCGGGCGCACCGTCGGCAGCGACGCTGCTCCATTCCAGCGTATGGATGACGGGAGCGGATTCTGCGGCCACAACGGCATGGCTGAGGAACATCGCCAGCACACTCAGCGTGAGCCGATTGAATCGAAGGTCGGCGAATTTGTTTCCGGGCAAGACGGTCTCCCGTACTCAACAAGCTCCCATCCTAAGTGGCTGGATGGCGACGGTCAACCGTCCCAAGCATCCTTGGCGGCACGGATCGCGCCGAACACCTCGTCCGGGCCGGGATGCGGGCGATTCAGGTAATCGGCGGCAAACGCCGTCATGTCGGGGTCGTGAAAGCGCAGGAAGGGATTGGTGGCTTTTTCCAGCGCCAGGGTTGAGGGCAGGGTGGGGCGATCCTGCGCACGCAGCGCGCGGTCTGTGCGTTCCCGTTCAAGCAGCGCGGGATTGTTGCCATCGATGGTTTTGGCAAAGTCAATGTTGCTCAGGGTGTATTCGTGCGCGCAGCAGACCCGGGTAGTATCGGGGAGGGTTAAAATAACATCGAGGCTGGTGGCCATCAGCGCCGGGCTGCCTTCAAACAATTTGCCGCAGCCGCAGCCAAACACGGTATCGCCGCAGAACAGACAGCCCTGCCCGACGTAGCTGATGTGGTCGAGTGTGTGGCCCGGGGTGGCCAGCACCTCGAAGTGCAAACCCGGTTCGGCGAGGTCCAAAGTATCGCCGCCGTGCAGGACGTGGGTGACAGCGGGAATACGCGGGTTGTCCGGTGCGTAGACGTCGCAATCGTAGCGTTGACGCAGCAGGGTGTTGCCGCCAGTATGGTCACGGTGATGGTGCGTGATCAGCACGGCCGAAAGCGCCAGCCGATGCGCATCAAGATAGGCGATCAGCGGCGCAGGATCGCCGGGGTCGACCGCGACGGCGTGGCGATCGTCGTGCCATACCCAGATGTAGTTGTCTTCGAACGCAGGCAGGGGAATGAGCGTCAACATGGTGGGACTGCCGGAAAGGAGAAGGGGCTATGTTATCCAAGCTGGATGCAGGATGGTTTGAAACGCCGCTGGGACAACACCTGCTGTTTCGCGAACAACGTTATTTCGACCACGCGGTATCGGATGTGTTCGGCTTCAATGCGGTGCAGGTCGGGCTGCCTGAACTCGATTTCCTGCGCAACAGCCGGATTCCGCTGCGCGTGAGCTGCGCAGTTGAGCCGACCGCCGACGTGCGGGCCGATCCCATGTTCCTGCCGTTCGAAAGCCAGTCGCTCGATCTTTTGCTGTTGCCGCATGTGCTCGAATTTAGCGCCAACCCGCATCAGGTGCTGCGCGAGGCCGAGCGCGTGCTGCGCCCGGAAGGCCGCCTGGTGCTGGCAGGATTCAATCCGCGCAGCCTGTGGGGACTGGCGCGCGTGGTGCAGGGCGGCGAGCGCGGCTATCCGTGGAACGGCAACTTTTTGAACATCTCGCGGGTGAAGGACTGGATGGCCTTGCTGGGTCTCGAAGTGGCGGCCGGCAGCATGTGCTGCTATCGGCCGCCGATCAACCGCGAAAACTGGCTGCGGCGGATGCGCTTCATGGAGCCGGCGGGCGACCGCTGGTGGGCGATGGGCGGCGGCGTCTATTTCCTGCAGGCGGTCAAGCGCGTGCAAGGCATGAATATTATTTTGCCGCAATGGAAAACGCCGGTGGCACAGCGTTTATTATCTCCGGCAGCCAAGGTCATCAATCTCAAACAGTATCGGGTACGTCGTGAACGCTGACACCATCTACATATATAGTGACGGCGCATGCAAGGGCAATCCCGGCACGGGCGGCTGGGGCGCCCTGTTGGTGACGAACGGGCATCGCAAGGAAATCAGCGGTGGCGAGGCCAACACTACCAACAACCGCATGGAAATGACCGCGGTGATCCGCGCCCTGGAATCGCTCAAGCGCCCGTCCACGGTCGAGGTCCATACCGACTCGCAATACGTGCAAAAAGGCATCAGCGAATGGATGGCCGGCTGGAAGCGGCGCAACTGGCGCACCGCAGACGGCAAGCCAGTGAAGAACCAGGATCTTTGGCTGCAGCTGGATGCCCTCTCCCAGCTGCACCACATCGAATGGAAATGGGTGAGAGGCCATTCCGGCCACCCGGAAAACGAACGCGCCGACGCGCTCGCCAATCAGGGCGTGCTGCAGGCACAACAACAGTAATATGCGGCAAATCATTCTCGATACCGAAACCACCGGCCTCGACCCCAACCAGGGCCATCGCATCATCGAGGTCGCCGCGGTGGAAATGGTCAACCGGCGGCTCACCGGAAATCATCTTCACCGCTATGTGAATCCGGATCGCGACATCGACGCCGGGGCGATGCAGGTGCACGGCATCACGCCCGAATTCCTGCAGGACAAGCCGCGCTTTGCCGACATCGCGCAGGAATTCGTCGACTTCATCCAGGGTGCCGAACTCATCATCCACAATGCGCCGTTCGACGTCGGCTTCCTCAACATGGAGTTGCGCCTGCTGGAAATGACGCCGCTGTCGACCTGGTGTGGCGGCGTGACCGACACCCTGGCCATGGCCAAGGCGCTGCATCCCGGTCAGCGCAACAACCTCGATGCGCTGTGCAAGCGCTATGGCGTGGACAATGCGGCGCGCACCCTGCACGGCGCATTGCTCGACTGCGAACTGCTGGCAGCGGTGTACCTGGCGCTGACGCGCGGCCAGGAAAGCCTGTCGATCGGGCTGGAAACGCGCAGCGCCGAAGCCAGCCAGGCTGCCGCGCGCACCCGCCCCAGGCCTGTCCTGCTGCAGGCATCCGCCGAGGAGTTGGCTGCGCACACCGGCCTGCTCGAAGCGATCGCGAAGGAAAGCAAGGGGGCTTGCCTGTGGGCCGGGGAGCAGGGGGCGATTTGACACGCTGGGTGTCACGCAGCCTGACCACATTCCAGGACGCCGTGTTGCTGGGCCTGACTTGCGCCTGCCTGGCCCTGGCCCTGGTGTCGGCGCCGGCTGCCGCTGCACAGGTGGTGGTGGTATTGAGCGACGAATCGGCCCCCTATCAGGAAGTCTATCAAGCCGTCCGGGCCCGTCTGGACGACGGTCCCCATGTGCTCAGCCGGGCGTACGCCGAGGGCCTGACTGCGGCCTCGTTGAACGGGGCGCAACTGGCCGTGACGGTGGGCGTGCGCGCGGCTGAATCAGTGGCGACGCTGCCGGTTCGCACGCCCGTGCTGGCGGTGTTGGTGCCGCGCGTGTGGTATGTCAAAAGCGGACGCGACCGTCTCGGTGAAAGCGGCCGCCGCAGCGTGTCGGCCATTTACCTTGATCAACCCTTCGAGCGCCAGGCGCAGCTGATCCGCCTGGCACTTCCCGACGCGCGGCGCGCGGGCGTGCTGCTGAGTGTCGAACAATCGGGGCTGGCGGGCGAACTGGAAGCAGCGCTGCAGGCGCAACAGCTGGACCTGGTATTGGGGGTCCTGCCCAGCGATGGACGGCTGATGAATGCGCTCGAAAACGTGTTGTCGGAATCCGATGTGCTGCTGGCCGAAACCGATCCCCTGATCTTCAATCGCAACACGGCGCAAAGTCTGTTTCTTACGTCCTACCGCTACCGCACCCCGGTGTTGGGTTATTCGCGTTCGCTGACGCGGGCGGGCGCGCTGTTGTCGCTGCATTCCAGTCCGGTGCAAATCGGCCGCCAGACTGCTGAATCGGTCACCGCTGCGCTTCAGGGTGGGGCGGTGCGTTTGCCCTTGCCGGACCACCCCGTCTATTTCAGTGTGTCAATCAATGAACAGGTCGCGCGCTCGCTGGGCTACACCCTGCCGCAGGAAGCCGAACTGGAAAAACGTTTGGGAGCGCCACGTTGAGGTCAATTTCTTTTGGAATACGCGGTCGTGTCATCGGCCTGGCCATGGTGCCGGTGGCCATCATTGGCATCTTGCTGCTGTTCCAGCTCATCAGTGGAAAAATCGACGATCTCGATCAGTCGCTGCGTACCCGCGCCGCGGCCATTACCCGTCAACTGGCGCCAGCGGCCGAATATGGCGTGGCTTCCGGCAATATTGCGGTACTGCAGACCCTGCTCGACAAGGTGGCGTTCGAGCCCGATATCCGTGGCGTGGCGGTATTCGACGACAAGGGCGGGCGGCTTGCGCAAGTCGGCCCCGGTAGCTGGACGGAACCGGCCCGAGGCGGGCTGCCCGCGGATCGCCTCCACCAAATCGAGTACACGGACCGGCTGGTGTACTACGCGCCGATCACCCGCACCGAGGTGGCCGTGGATGATTTCAGCGAGGGCGAGGAATATTCAGCCCGATCGAACAGCCGGACCCAACTGCTGGGCTGGGTAGGACTGGATGTGTCGCGCAGCGCCACCTTCCAGAGCCAGCGGGAAGCGATTTGGCACAGCCTGCTGATTCTGCTGGCCGGCTTGTGTGTCAGCCTTTATCTCGCCTGGCGCATTGGACGCCGCATCACCCAGCCGATTCTGGCCCTGACCCACACCGTAAGCCGCATCGGCGAGGGCCATCTGGACGAACGCGTCGAGCCAACCGGACAGGCCGAACTGGGCGTGCTGCAGCGGGGCGTCAACCATATGGCGGCCCACCTGCAGACGATGCAGGACCGGATGCAGGAAAAGATCGACCAGGCCACCGCGCGCCTGGTGTATCAGGCCAGCCACGATATGCTGACCGGGCTGATCAACCGTCGCGAGTTCGAACAGCGGCTGGAACACCTGCGGCTGTCGGCCCTGCAGCAGGGGCGCGAGCATGCGCTGTGCTACATGGACCTCGACCAGTTCAAGGTGATCAACGATACCTGCGGCCATGCGGCGGGCGACGAACTGCTGCGCCAGCTGGCATTGCTGCTGAAAGGCAATCTGCGCGATCGCGATACGCTGGCCCGCCTGGGCGGCGACGAATTTGCCCTGCTGCTGGAAAATTGCAGCGTCCCCGATGCGCTGGTGGTGGCGGATACCTTCCGCGCCGAGGTGCAGCGTTTCCGCTTCAAGTGGGAAGACCGCATTTTCGCGGTCGGCATGAGCGTGGGCATGGTGGCGATCAACCCCGACAGCGGCACCGCTGCGAGCCTTCTGTCGGCCGCGGATGCCGCCTGCTATGTGGCCAAGGACCTCGGTCGCAACCAGATCCATCTCTATGAAAGCCGCGATATCGACCTGACGCGCCATCGCGGCGAAATGCAGTGGGTGACGCGGATCCAGCGGGCGCTCGAGGAAGATCGGCTGCGTTTGTCGTGGCAGGAAATCCGTCGCACCGATGGCATCGACGAGCCCACGCGCCATGTCGAACTGCTGCTGCGGATGGTGGACGAAGACGGCAGCGAAATCCTGCCGATGGCCTTCATTCCTGCCGCCGAACGCTATTCCATCATGCCCTCCATAGACAGTTGGGTAATCGGGGAAACCTGGCGCGTATGCCAGCGTTATCTGGCCGCCAAACGCGAGCGGAACTGCCTGTTTGCGGTCAACCTGTCGGGCGCATCGCTGAAAGATCCGGCATTCCGCCGCATGCTGCTGGAGAAGCTGCAGGAAAATCCCGACCTGGGACCGCACCTGTGCTTCGAGATCACCGAAACGGCGGCCATCGGAAACCTGGCCGTCGTCAACGACTTCATCGATGCCATGCGCGAGTTCGGTTGCAGCTTTGCGCTGGACGATTTCGGCAGCGGCCTGTCGTCATTCACCTACCTGAAAAACCTGAAGGTGGATTACCTCAAGATCGACGGCGCGTTTGTGCGCGACATCGTGAGCAATGCCATCGATCGCTCCATGGTCGAGGCGATACACCGGATTGGCCACCAGATGGGCCTGAAGACCGTCGCCGAGTATGTCGAGTCGGACCAGATCCTGGCGGTGCTGAGTGATCTAGGGGTGGATTATGTGCAGGGCAACGGCGTGCATTGCCCCGAGCCTCTTGAAAAACTGTTCGAAGAATCCTGAAGGGTCAAACTGGCACGGCATCAGTCGGCGACGCCAAACCCGGCATCGACAATGGCCCGTATCAGCGCAGCGCGGTCTGTCTGGGCCGCATCGAACACCACGCGCGCCTGGCCGGGATTGAGTGTCACCTCTGCGGTCTCCACCCCTGGCAAGGCCGTCAGCACCCGCGTCACGCTGTTGACGCAGCCGCCGCAGGTCATTCCGGTCACGGACAAAATGATTTCATTCATGCTGAGTCCTGAAAGTCGTTTCAGGCTCCGATTTTATGCCAGCTGAAAAACAAAAGCCCGCGGCTTGGCGCCGCGGGCTTTTACCGTTTCAGGAAAGGGCTTACTTCTTGCGCGGGCGCTTGCGCAGGGCTTCCTTGGTGTGGTCGATCAGGCGGTCGGCCACCACTTCGGCGTCGACGGTGAAACTGCCGTCGGCGATCGCGGCCTTGACCGATTCAACCTTGCCGATATCGGTGACATCGACCGAGGCGAGCTGGGACTCCAGCGCGCGGATGTGGGTGCTTGATTCAGTCAGGCTCAGCGAATCGCCGCTGCCCGCAGCGGGGGCAGACGATTTGCCGCCACCCTTGCCCTTCACGGCAGAGACTTTGGAGGCGGCGGGTGGGGTAATGCGCTTGTCGATTTTCACTGTGATTCCTGGTCGCTGTTGGACGATCTTCTGACTGGATGATTACTTAAATAGTTTATCGGCAGCCAGGAAGTTTTCTTTAGCCGTCGCGGCCTGCTCAGCCGAGCAGCGGAATCACCCCATCCAGCCCCACCCGGTTCAGCGCGTAGCTGGCCTGCGCGCGCACCACCGGCTTGGCGCGGTAGGCGATGCTGACGCCGGCTTCGGCCATCATCTTGAGGTCGTTGGCGCCGTCGCCCATGGCGATGACCTGTTCCCGCCCCAAGCCCAGTTCGGCGCGCACCCGGTTGAGCCAGTCGGCCTTGCCCTGGGCGTCGACGATGTCGCCCAGCACGCGTCCGGTCAGCTTGCCGTCGGCCACGTCCAGCGTATTGGCTGCCGTGTAGTCCAGCCCCAGGCGCGGCTGCAGCCGCTCGGTGAAGAAGGTGAAGCCGCCCGACACCAGCAGGGTCTTGATCCCCGCAGCACGCGCGGCCGCCAGCAGGGTTTCGGCACCCGGCGACAACTGCAGGCGCTCGTCGTATACCCGCTGCAGCGCGGACTGGTCGAGCCCTTCCAGCAGCGACACCCGGCGGCGCAGGCTTTCGGCGAAGTCGATCTCGCCGCGCATGGCGGCCTCGGTGATCGCCGACACCTGCGGCTTCAGCCCCTGCATGTCGGCGATTTCGTCGATGCACTCGATGGTGATCAGGGTCGAGTCCATGTCCATCACCAAAAGGCCGAAGTCGCCGATGCGGCGCCCGGCGGGCACCCAGCCGTGGTCGAAGCGGTTGGCTTCGCAGAAGGCGGCGACTTCGTCGCGCTGGCCGGGGTCGGCGGCCACCAGCCGGAAGGCCGTCAGCGAAATCGCTTCGATGGCGGTGGCGCCGGTGAGTTTGGCAAGCTGCTTGAGGCTGGGGGTAGGGATGTCTTGTCCCTGAACGATCAGATTCATTTTGCTTATTTATTTCAACAGGTTGAACAGGGTAATGACATTGGCGGCGCGCGTCTCCGCAGGTGAACTGGCGTTCCAGCGCAGGCGGTTCTCGCCCGCCAGCTTGAGGTCGCGCCGGGTCTGGATCAGCTGGATGATGCGGCCCGGGTCGATCGGCGGCTGCGGCACGAACTGCAGCAGGATGGCGTCGCTGCTGGCGTCGACTTTCATGATGCCGAGTTTTTTTGCAGCCAGGCGCAGGCGATGGGTATCGAGCAGCGCACGCGCGGGGTCGGGCAGCGGGCCGAAACGGTCGATCAGTTCTTCCTGCAGCTGGACCAGTTCGTCGGCGTCGTGCACGCTGGCCAGCCGCTTGTACAGCACCAGCCGCTCGTGCACGTCGGGGCAATAATCCACCGGCAAGAGTGCCGGCAGGTGCAGGTTGATCTCGGACACCACGCCCAGCGGCTGGCTCATGTCTGGCTCCTTGCCGGCCTTGAGGCTCGCTACTGCGCCGGCCAGCATGTCGTTGTAGAGCGAAAAGCCGACTTCGAGGATCTCGCCGCTCTGCTTTTCGCCCAGCACCTCGCCGGCGCCGCGGATTTCCAGATCCTGCATCGCAAGATGGAAGCCCGAGCCGAGCTCTTCCATCAGCTGGATCGCCTCCAGGCGCTTCTTCGCCTGCGGCGTCAGGGTGCGATCCTCTTCCACCAGCAGATAGGCGAAGGCCTGGTGGTGCGAGCGGCCGACGCGGCCCCTCAACTGGTGCAATTGGGCGAGGCCGAACTTGTCGGCGCGGTTGATGAGGATGGTGTTGGCGGTGGGGATGTCGATGCCGGTCTCGATGATGGTGGTGCACAGCAGGATGTCGTAGCGCTGCTGGTAGAAATCGCGGATCACCTGTTCCAGTTCGCGTTCGCCCATCTGGCCGTGGCCGACGCGGATGCGCGCTTCCGGCAGCAGCTTTTCCAGCCGTTCGCGCATGGCCTCGATGGTGCTGACCTCGTTGTGCAGGAAATACACCTGTCCGCCGCGCTTCAGTTCGCGCAGCACGGCCTCGCGGATCAGGCCGCTGGAAAACGACTGGACGAAGGTCTTGATCGCCAGCCGCTTCTGCGGCGCCGTCGCAATGACCGAGAAGTCGCGGATGCCTTCGAGCGACATCGCCAGCGTGCGCGGGATCGGCGTGGCGGTCAGCGTCAGCACGTCGACCTCGGCGCGCAGCGCCTTCAGCTGTTCCTTCTGGCGCACGCCAAAGCGGTGCTCCTCGTCCATGATGACCAGGCCCAGGCGGGCGAATTTGACGTCCTTCTGGATCAGCCGGTGGGTGCCGATGACGATGTCGAGCTTGCCGTCCGCCAGGGCCTTGAGCGCCTCGGCCTGCTCCTTGGGGCTGCGAAAGCGCGACAGTTCGGCCAGCTTGATCGGCCAGGCCGAAAAGCGGTCGGAGAAGTTGTTGAAGTGCTGCTCGGCCAGGAGCGTGGTCGGCACCAGCACCGCCACCTGGTAGCCGCCCATCACCGCCATGAAGGCGGCGCGCAGCGCGACCTCGGTCTTGCCGAAGCCGACGTCGCCGCACACCAGCCGGTCCATCGGCTTGCCCGCCTGCATGTCGGCCATGACGGCCGTGATCGCGGCGGCCTGGTCGGGGGTTTCCTCGTAGCCGAAGCCTTCGGCGAAGGCCTCGTAATCGTGCATTGAAAACTTGAACGCATGGCCCTCGCGCGCGGCGCGCAGCGCGTACAGGTTCAGCAGTTCGGCCGCGGTGTCGCGCGCCGCCTGCATCGCGCGGCGGCGGGCCTTTTCCCACTGGTCGGTGCCGAGCTTGTGCAAAGGCGCCGCACCTTCGCCGGCGCCGGAATAGCGCGAGATCAGGTGCAGGTTGGCGACCGGCACGTAGAGCTTGTCGCCCTTGGCGTATTCGAGCTGCAGGAACTCGGTGTCGCCATCGCCGAGGTCCATGTTGACGAGGCCGAGGTACTGGCCGACGCCGTATTGCGCGTGCACCACCGGGTCGCCGGGCTTCAGCTCGGAGAGGTCGCGCAGCAGGTTGTCGATGTGGGTGGCGCGGGCCTCGCGTGCGCGCCGGGTCTTCGGCGGGAGGGCGTAGAGCTCGGTTTCGGTGATGACGGCGAGCGCGCCGTCGGCCGTGACGAAACCTTCGGCCAGCGGACCGTGCGTGAGCTGGATGCGCTCGGGCTCAAGCTGGCAGTCGGCCCAGCCCTCGCACAGCCTGGCGTCGAGGCCGTGTTCGGCGAGGTATTCGTGCAGGGTTTCGCGCCGTCCGGCCGAGGGCGCGACGATCAGCACCTTGCCTTTGAAGCCGTCGATGAAGCCCTTGAGCTTGGCGACGGGATGCGCTTCGCGGCGATCCACCGCAATCGGCGGCACCGGACGCGCCAAGCCCTCTCCGGCCTGTTCCACGTCCAGCCGCGCGTAGGCCTTGGCCAGGCTGAAAAACGCATCGGTCGGCAGGAACAGCTCGGCGGGCGGCAACAGCGGCCGGTCCTTGTCACCCGACAGCAGTCGATAGCGGCCCTGCGCGTCGGTCCAGAAGGCCTGTCCGGCCGGGTCGAGCGCGCCATGCGCCACGATGCGGGTCTGCTTCGGCAGATAGTCGAACAGCGTCGCCGTCTCGTCGAAGAACAGCGGCAGGGTGTACTCGATGCCGGCGGGCGCGAGGCCGTTGCTGACGTCCTTGTAGAGCTTGGACTTTGACGGGTCGCCCTCGAAGCGTTCGCGGAAGTTCTGCCGGAAGCGGGTGATGCCGGTCTCGTCGAGCGGGAATTCGCGCGCCGGCAACAGCCGCACTTCGTTCACCGGATAGATGCTGCGTTGGGTATCGACGTCGAACGCGCGCAGCGTCTCGATCTCGTTGTCGAACAGGTCGATGCGATAGGGCAGGGCGCTGCCCATGGGGAAGAGATCGATCAGCCCGCCGCGCACCGAGAATTCGCCCGGCGCGAACACCTGGTTCACGTGCGTGTAGCCGCCCAGCGCCATCTGCGCGCGGAAGGCGGCTTCGTCAAGGGTGTCCTTCTGCTTGAGGAAGAAGGTATGGGCGGCGAGGAAGGCCGGCGGTGCCAGACGGTAGAGCGCGGTGGAGAGCGCGACTACGGCGATGTCGAACTCGCCGCGCGAAATCTGGTACAGCGTCGCCAGCCGCTCGGAAATCAGGTCCGGGTGCGGCGAAAAGGTGTCGTAGGGCAGGGTTTCCCAGTCGGGGAAGGCGCATACCCGCAACGCGGGGTCGAACCAGCGCAGTTCCTCGGCCAGCCGGTTGGCGTCCCACGCGCTCGCGCACACCACCGCCAGCGGCGCGGCGTGGCGCGCCAACTCGGCGAGATAGAGCGCATCGGCAGCGCCGGCGAGGCCGGACTGGCGGTGGCCGGGGGAAGGGGCGGTGGGGGTGAACAGCATGCAAAAAGTCGAATTATCCCGGAAACGGCAGTCCGGCGCACCCATGGGACATGGCATTTCCAGGGCAAGCAGCTTTGTGGGAGCGGCGCCCTCGCCGCGATAGTCATGCCGATACATGCCATCGGGCCGAGGGCGGCCCTCCCACAAGGCGCCGCGCCCACGGGCAGGTATAATGCCCGGCTTTCCGTTTTCAGCCCTGAGACCATCATGAGCCTCAATCGCGTCAGTTCCGGCCGCAACCTGCCCGATGATTTCAACGTCATCATCGAAATCCCCGCCCACGGCGAACCCATCAAGTACGAAGTCGACAAGGAATCCGGCGCCATGTTCGTCGACCGTTTCATGTCGACCGCCATGCACTACCCCTGCAACTACGGCTACATCCCGCACACCCTGTCGGAAGACGGCGACCCGGTCGATGTGCTGGTGATCACCCCGATTCCGCTGATCACCGGCGTGGTGGTGCGCTGCCGTCCCATCGGCATGCTGAAGATGACCGATGAAGCCGGCGTCGACGCCAAGCTGCTGGCGGTGCCGGTCGACAAGCTGTGCGGCCTCTACAAGGGCGTCAACAAGCCCGAAGACCTGCAAGCCCTGCTGCTGGCGCAGATATCCCACTTCTTCGAGCACTACAAGGACCTCGAAGAAGGCAAATGGGTCAAGGTCGAAGGCTGGGTCGGCATCGACGACGCCCGTGCCGAAATCCTGGCTGGCGTCGAGCGCTATCGCAACGCCAAGGACAAGCCGGCTTTCTAATGAAAGTCTGCATTCTTTCGGACTCCCACGACAACCGCAGGTTGCTGGGCACCGCCGTCGAGCACGCCAAGGCGCACGGGGCGGAAGCGGTGCTGCACTGCGGCGACGTGGTCGCGCCGACCACCCTGCGCGTGCTGCAGAAATACGAACTGCCGGTGCACGTCATCCACGGCAACAACACCGGCGATCTCTACAACATGAGCCGGCTCGCCGCCGAGCCCAACAGCGTGATCCGCTACCACGGACAGGACGCCGCCTTCACCCTGGCCGACCGCAACCTGTTCCTGGTGCACTACCCGCACTACGCACAGGCGCTCGCCTGCACCGGCGACTACGACCTCGTGTGCTGCGGCCACGACCACAAGTCCAGCATTTCTCAGGTGGCCACCGTCAAGGGCGGCCACACCTGGCTGATCAACCCCGGCACCGTCGGCGGCGTCGGCGCGCCGCCCACCTACATCATGGCCGACCTGGCTGCGATGCAATTCGAGATCGTCGCCGTCGAGGCTGCAGCGGCTTCCATTCTGCCGCCCGTTACCCCGCACGTTTAAGGGATGCGGTAAACACCGCATTCTTCCTGCCTGAGCAGATTGCGTCTGCTGAATCCGGACCTGTTCGGTGGATTCTTTCTGGGCCGTTAGGCGCCGCCTCCCGTTTTTTGCTAGGCTTAATCCATGATCAGCCCGTGCAAAGCACATGGGCTCGCGTTGCGGAAGGACTATATAGAACGACTCAGCGTGACGCGTGAAGGGAGGGAGCCATGTCGAATGGGAAGCGTTCGTGTGCATGCGATGAACGCGCTTGTCCAGTCCGTTTCCCGATCCGGGACCTTACCCCACTATCATTGCCTGGACAGGCTGGATGTCTTTGTGAGTCTCTGAGATTCGCGCCGCGCCAAAAGGCGAAGAACATCCGATGAACCTGCTCCCCCGGTTTGAAACCCAGGTGCTGGCTGCGTTCGCCGCCTCCGTGCTGGTGGTCGCGGTGCTCGCCGCCGCCACCTGGAAGGTGTCGCAAGACGCAGACGAGGCGGTGCGCTGGGTGGCGCACACCCATGAAACGCTGAATAGCCTCGCGCGCGCGCGGGGAGACACGCTGCTGGTCGAGCTGAGCACGCAAAATTACCGGCTTACGGGCGATCCGGCTCGGCTCGCCGAACGCGACGCGGCGATTGCGGCGCGCGAAACATCGCTGCGCCGGATCAGGGAACTGACTGCAGACAATGCCCACCAGCAGGAACGCTGGGCGCGGCTGCGCGAAGTGGTGGACGAGCGCCTTGCGATTTCCCGGCGCGCAGTGCAGTTGCGCAATACCCAAGGCCCCGAAGCGGCGAGCGCTTATGTGGCCAGCGCCCCGGTGCAGGAGACGCGCGTGCGCCTGTTCCGGCTGTTGCGCGAAATGGACGAGGAGGAGCAGCGGCTGCTGGAAGCGCGCGCTGCCGAGCAGTCGCGCACGCGCCAAATCACGGTAGCCGTCGATACGCTGCTTGCGCTGATGCTGATCGCGCTGCTCGCGGCCACCTATGTCCTGATCCGGCGGCAGTTGCGGGAAACCGAGGCCAGCCGGCGTGCGCTCGAAGTGGCCAATACGCGCATCGGGGCGATCCTCGACACCGTAGCGGACGGCATCATCACCATCGACGCGCGCGGTATCGTCCAGACGCTCAATCCGGCCGCCGAACGCATTTTCGGCTATGCCGCCGCCGATGTGCTTGGGCACAACGTGAAAATGCTCATGCCCGAGCCGTATCACAGCGAGCACGATGGTTACCTTGAGCGTTACCACGCCACCGGCGAGGCGCGCATCATCGGCAGCGGACGCGAGGTCACGGGCCGGTGCAAGGACGGCAGCACCTTTGCGCTGGAACTCGCGGTCAGCAGGATGCAGCTGGGTGGCGAACGTCACTTCACCGGCATCGTGCGCGACATCACCCAGCGCAAGCAGGCAGAGGCCGCGCTGCGCGAAAGCGAGCAAAACCTTGCCACCACGCTGTACTCGATTGGCGACGCAGTGTTGGCGACAGACACCGCGGGGTGCATCACCCGCATGAACCCGGTGGCGGAACGGCTCACCGGCTGGTCCTTCGCCGAGGCGCAGGGCCGACGGGTGGACGAGGTGTTCCACATCATCAACGAAGAGACCCGCGCGCCCGCAGTGATACCCGTGGCGACAGTGCTTGCGACTGGCGAAATCCAGGGCCTTGCCAATCACACCGTGCTGATCGCGCGCGACGGCAGCGAGTGGCCGATCGCCGACAGCGCAGCGCCGATCCGCGACGCTGGCGGGCAGGTAAGCGGCGTGGTGCTGGTATTTCGCGACGTGACCATTGAGCGGCAGGCGGAACGGACGGTCCGCGAGCAGAATGAGCAGCTGGAACGGTGCGTGCGCGAACGGACGGCGCAGCTGCGCAAGAGCGAAGAGGGCTTCCGCCTGCTTGTCGATGGCGTCAAGGACTACGCGATCATCATGCTCGATCCGCAGGGACACGTTGTCACCTGGAACGAGGGCGCGCGGCGGCTCAAGGGATATGCCGAAGCGGAAATAATCGGTCAGCCGATGGAACGCTTTTATCCGCCGGAGGATCTTGCCGCGGGCAAGCCGGCCCGGCAGCTCGCGCAGGCGGCAGCCGAAGGCCGCTGCGAGGACGAGGGCTGGCGGGCGCGCAAGGACGGCACACGCTTTTACGCGGGCGTGATCCTTACGGCGATACGCAGCCAGGCGGGCGAGCTGGTGGGCTTCGCCAAGATCACGCGCGACATCTCCGAATGCAAGCGCGCCGAGGAGAAAGTCCAGAACCTCAACGCCGAACTGGAACAGCGCGTGCATGAGCTGGCGCACGTCAACCGCGCCCTGAAAACCCTGAGCGCCGGCAACCGCACCATGCTGCACGCCACCGACGAGCAGGGCCTGCTCGACAGCACGTGCCGGGCGATCGTGGATGCGGGCGGTTATCACATGGCACTGGTGTTTTACAAAAATAACGACGCATCCAGAATGCTGCGCCCAATGGCCGAGACCGGATATCCGGGCGGCCTGGCCGCGCTGCGCACGCTGACAATGAGCTGGGCTGACAACGAGCACGGCCGCAGCGCGGTTGGCACCGCGGTTCGCAGCGGACAGCCGAACGTGGTCCGGAACATCCTCACCGATCCGGATTGCGCGCCGTGGCGACAGCACCTGCACGGCAGCGCCTCCGGCGTGATCTACCCGCTGCGCGTTGACGACGAAGTCATCGGCGCGCTCGCCATCTACGCCGCCGAGCCGGATGCCTTCGGCGCGGATGAAGTGACGCTGCTCACCGAATCGGCCGACGACCTGGCCTTCGGCATCGCCACCCTGCGCGCGCGCATCGAGCAGCAAAAAACTCAGGAGGCTATGCGGCGCTTGACCCGCTACGATGCGCTCACCGGGCTGCCGAACGAAACGCGGTTCGCGGAATCGCTCACTGTGGCCATCGACATCGGTGAGCGGCAGAACCAATCTTTTGCGCTGCTGCAAATCAATATCGAACGGCTGCGCGAAATAAACGATGCGCTCGGGTTCAGCCACGGCGATGAACTGTTGCGGGAATTCGGGGCACGACTCAGCCGCGCCGCGCCGGAGCCCGCCGTGGTCGCGCGCCTGCGCGGCGACGAATTCGCCATCCTGCTGCCCGGCAGCAACGCCAACGCCGCCATCGAAATGGCGCGCCGCCTGGAGGAAGCGCTGACGCGACCGTTCCTGATCGCCGAGATTCCGCTCGATGTGCAATCAAAGATCGGCATCGCGCTGTTTCCGGGGCACGGGTCGACGCCCCATGACCTGTTGCGGCGCATGGACATGGCCTTGCAGCAGGCCCGGGAAAAAGGCGCGGGATATGCCGTCTTCGATCCTGTCCGGAACCTCGACCAGCCGCGCCGCCTGGCCATGGCGGGGCAGTTGCGGCGCGCGATCGAGGGCGGCGATCTGCTGCTCCATCTGCAGCCGAAGGTGGAGATCGCCACTGGCCGCGTGTGCGGCGCCGAAGGGCTGGTGCGCTGGCAGCACCCCGAGCGCGGGCTGATTCCGCCGGACGAGTTCATCAGCCTGGCCGTACACACCGGGCTCATCAAGCCGCTGACCGAATGGGTGATCGAGGAAGCGCTGCGCCTGAACCACGCCTGGCAGCGCGAGGGCTGCGCGCTGCCGATCGCCGTCAACCTCTCGGCGCGCAACCTGCGCGAGGAGGATCTGCTGGAAAAAATCCGACGCATGCAGTCCACCTGGAGCGGCGCCGCCGGCCTGCTCGAACTTGAAATCACCGAGAGCGCGCTGATGGATGACCCCGAGTACGCGCTGCGTGTGCTGCACCGCCTGCGCGATGACGGCATTCCGCTCTACATCGACGATTTCGGCACCGGCTATTCCTCTCTCAGCTATCTGCAGAAGCTGCCGGTGGAATACATCAAGATCGATCAGTCCTTCGTGTCAGCCATGGCGAGCAGCAAGGAATCCTTGACCATCGTGCGCTCCACCATCGATCTGGCCCACGACCTCGGGCTCAAGGTCGTGGCCGAAGGCATCGAGACCCAGGAGGACTGGAACCAGCTCGCCGCATTGGGCTGCGGGTTCGGGCAAGGCTACTTCATGGCCAAACCCATGCCGGCCGAGGTATTCCAGAACTGGGTCAGGCAATTCCGCACGCCTGTCACGACGCATCCGGAAGAAACTGATCCCCAACCGAGCGGAAGGGGGCAGGCCAAGGAGCGGAAGGGTAGGAGTAAAGAGCGGGCGTGAGCCTGCTCTCGCCTCTGCCCGGTGCTGTTTCTATCAGGCCGCTTGCTTGAGCAGCGGCAGAATTTTCGGCTGCTTGCGCTTTTGGGCTTGCCACAGGTCGTACTGGGCCTGCATGTCTTCCGGCCCGGTGGCATTGTCCAGTGCGGCCATAAACACTTCCTTTATTCCCGCATAGAAAACTTCGATTGAGATAGCGGGCCTGCCCGTGGCGGCGGGCAGGGGCTTCGGAGTACCATTCCAAGGATTGAATTTCGGGCTAAAAACCCGGCTGCCCGGGAGGTCTTTCCGGGTGGCTTCGAATCACTTTGCATCCATCGGATGGAGGAAACAACAATGACGGAGCATGTTGCGACCAACGAGACCATACTCGTGGTGGGCGGCGGGATTTCCGGCATGACCGCTGCACTTGAAGCGGCCGAAACCGGCAAGAACGTTGTTCTGGTTGAGAAAAATCCCGCACTGGGCGGACGCACCTCCCAGCTGTATCGCTACTTTCCCAAGCTGTGCCACCCCACCTGCGGTCTGGAAATCAACCTGCGCCGACTGAAGGGCAATCCGCGCGTGCGCCTGCTGACGCTGGCCGAGGTGACCGGCATCGAGGGCAGCACCGGCAACTACACCGCCACGATCAAGGTCCGCCCGCGCTATGTGAACGAGAACTGCACCGCCTGCGGCGACTGCGGGCGTGCGGTGGACATGAAGGTGGACGATCCCTTCAACTACAACCTCAGCCAGCACAAGGCGGCCTACCTGCCGAACGCGATGGCCTATCCGCAGCGCTTTGTGCTGGACCCGGCGATCATCGGCACGCCGGATGCGGACAAAGCCAAGGCCGCATGCAAGTACGGCGCGATCGAACTCGACATGCAGGAAGAGACGATCCAGGTGAAGGCCGGCGCAGTGGTGTGGGCGACCGGCTGGCAGCCCTACGACGCGGCCAAGATTCAGCCCTACGGCTACGGCCGCTTCAAGAACGTTATCACCAGCGTGGAATTCGAGCGCCTGGCCGACCTTCAGGGCCCCACCGGCGGCAAGATTCTGCGCCCCAGTGACGGCCGCGAAGCGAAGAACATCGCCTTCATCCAGTGCGCCGGTTCGCGCGACGAAAACCATCTGCGGCATTGTTCGCGCATCTGCTGCATGGCGTCGCTGAAGCAGACGCATTACGTGCGCGAGAAAAATCCGGAAGACGGCAAGTCGACCATCTACTACATCGACATCCGCGCCATCGACCGCTTCGAGGATTTCTACCAGAAGGTACAGGCCGACCCCTCGGTGAACTTCATCAAGTCCAAGGTCGCGAAGATCACCGAAGACGAGCAGGGCAACCCGGTGTGCCATGGCGTCAATACCGAAGGCTACAAGCGCTACACCACGCCGCATGACCTGGTGGTGCTGGCGGTGGGCATGGAACCCTCGGTCAAGGGCATCAATATTCCCGGCCACATCGTCGCGGATTCCAGCGGCTTCATCGAGGCCGACCCGGCCAACGGCGCAGTATTCGGCGCCGGCTGCGCGTCGAACGCGCTGGACGTGAACCGTGCGGTGCAATCGGCCACGGCGGCGGCATTGCGCGCCATCCAGGTGGTCAATAAAGTAGCAAAGGCGGAGGCTTAAACATGGCTGACATCAAAGTCGCAGCGTATATCTGCAAGGGCTGCGGACTGGGCGAGCGCCTCGACACCGACGCGCTGGTCAAGATCGCACAGAAGGACGGCAAGGTGCCGATGGCGAAGTCGCACGAGTTCCTGTGCAACGCCGACGGCGTGGCGATGATCAGGAATGACATCGCCAACGAGGGCGTCACCCACATCATGATCGGCGCCTGTTCGCGCCGCGCCAAGACCGAAGCGTTCTTCTTCCCTGAAAACGCGGTGGCACGTGCCAACCTGCGCGAAGGCGTGGTCTGGATTCGCCCCGACACCGAGGAGGCGCGCGAGACCACCCAGGAAATGGCGGAAGACTACATCCGCATGGGCTGCGCCGAAGTGAAGGCGATGACCGCGCCCGGCGGCAACCCAAACACCGGCACCAGCAAGACCCTGCTGGTGGTGGGCGGCGGCGTGACCGGCATGACCACCGCGATCGAGGCCTCCAAGACAGGCTACCCGGTGGTGCTGGTCGAGAAGTCCGGCGCGCTCGGCGGCTGGGCAGCCAAGCTCTACAAGCGCGTGCCGGTGCACGAGCCCTACAAGTCGCCCGCCGACACCGGCGTGGGCGATCTGGTTGCCCAGGTGCTGGGCGACAGCAACATCAAGCTGTACCTGAACGCGACCGTCGCCAGGACCGACGGTGCGCCGGGACGCTTTGTCGTGGACATCGCCACCGAATCGGGCGCGACGCATACCGAAGACATCGGCGCCATCGTGCAGGCGAGCGGCTTCACGCTGTACGACATGAACAAACTGCCGGAGCTTGGCGGCGGCAAGTCGGCCAACGTGGTCGACCAGGCCGGACTCGAAGCGCTGGCTGTTGCTGCGGCTTCGGGCGACGGCGTGATCCGCCGGCCTTCGGATGGTGCGCCGGTGAAATCGGTGGTGTTCGTGCAGTGCGCCGGCCAGCGCGACACCACCGGCATGCACCTGTCGTACTGCTCGGGCTACTGCTGCAACGCCAGCATCAAGCAGGCGATGTACTTCAAGGATGCCAACCCGGACGTCGACACCACCATCATCTACACCGACCTGCGCACGCCCGGCAACGGCGAGGATTTCTACCGCAGCGCGCAGGAGAAGGGCGTCATCTTCACCAAGGGCAAGGTCGCCGAAGTGGTACCGAACGGCAACACCAGCACGGTGAAATTCAACGACCTGATCCTCGACGACACCAACGCCGCCGTGGTGGATGTCGACCTCGTCGTGCTGGCCACGGGCCAGGTGGCGAACTCCGGCATCAACATCGACGCGCTGACCAAGCCGCAGGTCGAAGGCCAGGAAGGCGAGCCCGCGGCCGCAGGCACGGTGGAAGTGAAGCCGATTTCCATCCTCAACCTGACCTACCGCCAGGGTCCGGACGTGCCGCAGTTGAAGCAGGGCTTCACCGATTCGCACTTCATCTGCTTCCCCTACGAAACCCGCCGCACCGGCATCTACACGGCCGGCCCGGTGCGCCGCCCGATGGACATCGCGCAGGCGCGCGAGGACGCCACCGGCGCCGCGCTGAAGGCGATCCAGGCGCTGGAAAACGCCGAGCTCGGCCGCGCCGCGCATCCGCGATCGGGCGACCTGTCGTTCCCGAAAGTGCGTCTGGAAGGCTGCACCCAGTGCAAGCGCTGCACGGTGGAATGCCCGTTCGGCGCCATCGATGAGGACGAGAAGCGCTTCCCGGTGTTCAACGAATCGCGTTGCCGTCGCTGTGGCACCTGCATGGGCGCCTGCCCGGTGCGCGTGATCTCGTTCGAGAACTACTCGGTCAACACCGTCGGCGCGCAGATCAAGGCGGTCGACATTCCCGACGAGTTTTCCGAGAAGCCGCGCATCCTGATCCTGGCGTGCGAGAACGACGCCTACCCGGCGCTCGACATGGCGGGCATGAGCCGCAACGAGTACTCGGCCTTCGTCCGCATCATTCCGATCCGCTGCCTGGGTTCGGTCAACACCATCTGGATCACCGATGCGCTGAACGCCGGCTACGACGGCGTGATGTTGATGGGCTGCAAATCGGGCGACGAATACCAGTGCCACTTCGTCAAGGGCTCCGAACTGGGTCGGGTGCGCATGTCCAAGATCGACGACACGCTGAAAACGCTGAATCTTGAATCGGAGCGCGTGCGCGATCTCGAAGTCGCCATCACCGACATCGAGCGGGTACCCGAGATGATCAACAAGTATGCCGCCGAGCTGGTCGCCGTTGGCCCCAGCCCGTTCAAAGGCTTCTGACAAGGAATTTGACCATGAGCGCAAATACCGCAGTGGCGGAGAAATACCGCAACAACTTCCTGAAGGAAATCGAAGAACAGGTCGAGATGGGCGACTGGGTGAAGATGTGCATGCAATGCGGCGTCTGCTCCGGTTCCTGCCCGACCAACTTCCAGAGCGCGTGGGAACATCCGCCGCAGGAACTCTTCATGATGATCCGCGCCGGCAAGCGGGAAGAAGTGCTGACCACCACTTCGATGTGGAACTGCACCTCCTGCTACAACTGCATCGTGCGCTGCCCGCGCAAGCTGCCGATCACCCACATCATGCACGGCATCGCCGAATACGCGCACCGCATCGGCAAGGCGCCGAAGATGCAGGCCACGCGCTTCTTCTCGGGCCTGTTCTGGAAGAACGCGACCAAGACCGGCCGCGTCAACGAGCTCAAGCTGTCGATGGGCCTGTACTTCAAGGACGGCTTCGTCCAGGGCATCAAGAACGGCATGGCGATGCAGTCGGTCGCGCTGGGCCTGGTCAAGGCCGGGCGGCTGAACGTGATGGAACTGCTCGGCGGCCACGCGTGCAAGGATCAGAAGGGCATCCAGGCGATGCTGAAGAAAGCCTACGAAATCGAGCGGACCCGCAAGGCCGCCAGGATGGAAGGCTGAGGAGACAACAATGGCCAAACATGAATACGCTTTTTACCCCGGTTGTTCGTCGCAGAAAGGCGCTTCCGCTTCCAACTACCTCACATCGGTGGAATCGATGTGCAAGACGCTCGACGTCAAGCTCACCGAAATCCCCGACTGGAACTGCTGCGGTGCGTCGATCGGCTACGCCGAAGCCGGCGAATTGCCGCGCCACGTGCTGAATGCGCGCAACTTCGCCCTGTCCGAGCAGCACCTGCCCGGACAGGAAATCGTCGCCACCTGCGCCGCCTGCTGGCTGGGCGCGCGCGAGACGCGCGAGCGCCTGACGCACTCCGACACGCTGATGAATGACACCCGTGAAGCGCTGAAGGAAGCTGGCCTCACGATCAACGAAATGCCCAACATCCGCCACATGGTGGAAGTGCTGATCGAGGACCTCGGCTTCGATGAAATGAAGAAGCACGTCGTGCGTCCGCTGGAAGGCGTGAAGATCGCCGGCTACGTCGGCTGCCAGACCAACCGTCCGTTCGGCGTTGCAGGCGAATCGTTCGAAAACCCGGTCTACCTCGACAAGATGGTCGAAATGGTCGGCGCCGAGTCGATCCCCGAGTACGAGCAGAAGGTGACCTGCTGCGGCGGCGCGCTGGCGTTCTCCGAGCCGGAAAAGGCGCAGGCGCAGATCAAGGACATCGTCGAGTCGGCCTACGACCATGGCGCCGAAATGATCGTCACCCCGTGCCCGCTGTGCCAGGCCAACGTCGAGATCTACCAGGGCCAGATCAACAAGCGCTACGGCACCAAGTTCGACATCCCGGTGATGTACTACAGCCAGCTGATGGTGGTGGCCTACGGCGGCAGCGCCAAGGAAGCCGCCCTCAACGGCCAGGTCATCAAGGCGCGTCGCCTGGAGGAAATCGCCGCCAAGCCGGTCAAGCGCTGAGCGGTCTCAGGCGGTCACAAAAACAGGGGCTGCGTGCCCCTGTTTTTGTTTTTATGCGGTGAGGTCTTGATCAATCCAGCGCTTTGCGCAGCCGTGCCGGCGCAGGGTAACTGCAGTGCCCCAGGGCAATCAGCAGCGCAGGTGTCTCGCCCTTGGGGAGCGCCAGCGCAGCCGCCAGCGCGTCCGAGTCGAATCCGCCTATCGGGCAGCTGTCGAGCCCCATGTGCGCCGCCTGCAGCAGCATGTGCGCGGCCGCGAAATTGCACTGTCCCTGCGCCCAGGCCGCGATCAATCCGGCGCGATAGTGGGCGCGATAGGCTTCGTAAACAGGCGCCATGTCCCCGCCGCGCGCCTCCGCTTCGAAGCGCGCCCGCACATACGTCGAGTCCGGGTCGAGCGCTGCCACCAGCGCCACGATCGCAATGAGCGCAGCGGCGCTCGTCACCGCGGGCTGGTCGAAGCAGGCGCGCGCAACGGCCGCCCGTTGGGCCGCATCGACGATGATGAACCGCCACGGCTCCAACCCGAAAGCGGAAGGCGCCAGCCGGCCTGCTTCCAGCAGCAGGGCCAGCTCGTCCGGCGATACAGGCCGGCCTGCAACAAACTGGCGACAGGCATAGCGCTGCTGAATGGAATCGAGAAGGGTGGGCGGCATTGGAATAGGCTCTGTCACGACCATTTCACCATAGTGCATGAGTTGACCAGGGTCATTGCTAACCTTGCATGCGTTAAATGGTCAGCCGGCAGAAAACGACCCTGAACGGCCGGTCGTGCTGGTTACAACCAGCGGCTGATCCTCGGCCGAAGGCGCCGTTGGCGTACTGCGCCACCGAGGTCGGCTATTCAACGCACACCGGCCATAGGTTGGTCTTAAACTGCCGTTATGCCGTTGTGTTTCAAATTCATCCACGACCTTAGCCCGTAGGCTGGAATGAATTGTTAGGGATGAAGGCTATCTCGGCTTGCTTTTGCTGTGAAGCATGTGGAGAAGATTGTTCCTATCGCTTGGGTCACGCACCGCGATGTCGTATTCGTCTTTACTCAGGCCATACATACTGATGACGCCCGGAACTTCCGAAGCACTCCAAATAAAATTGTTGTCAGCGTCCAACCTTTCAACCGAGCTGACTATTTCATAGTCTTGGACGCCAAATTTCCTAGCCTTTCCTATTTCTGCGACGAAGCAGCAAACATTGTGAAATGACCTGTCAGATGCCCCTGCCTTTACTCCGATGTTAAAACCGCCCTGGTCCTTCACGCTTGGAAAAACTATTCCGCTTGAAACATCTATTGCGTAGATGGCCCGAGCAAGAGCCCGACTGAAGCGATAACCATTTTTCGCTGCGTCCTGGTCTGCCAATACATGGGCAAAAAACTTATCGATGTAGATTTTCTTTAGCCCATCATGGCGTGACAACGAGTTGAGAAACTTGGATAAGGTCATATCAGGATCTTGACCTGCAAAGTGCATGTAACCGTTTTTCTGCACGTTTGAGTACTCGCCGATCACCGCTAAACGAATAGGGGTCTCGTTGAGAATGCGAAACCCGGCAAGCTGCACTCTTTGGCCTTCTTTTGCCTCCACTTCGGCAAGCGCAGTCTCCTTCCGCGCAGAAATATAAAAGCAGGGTTCACCTACATCATTGAGTCTACCAATCCGTGCATATTCAGCTGGTGGGTAGTCCATTTCAGACAGGTTTGTGTATGGCGCATTTGAAATTACTCGGGCACGCCAAAAGATGCTGCCACGACCAAATTCAAGCGACAGAATTTCGTACTCTCTGAATAGCGGTTCAATCGAATAGCAAAACTCCGCCTCGGTTTTGCTTGCAAGTGCACTATCAAAAATAGCTTCACACTCATCGAGATTCATCTTTTGAGTTTTCTTTGAAATTCAGCAGTCTGGAATATCCGATTTTGCTGCCGAATGGATATATGACCAAGAGTCAGTGACTGCCTCTCCTAGCCGACTGAGTGAATTCGACGTAATGCCCGTAAGCAGACGGTGGGAAATTTCGCTGGATGGCTCAGACTGCTTTCGCCCCCCAAAGGCAGCACTATGAGTGGACACCCAGGGTGATGGAGCGATTCTTTGTTTATTGCGGAGGTATGGGAAACGCTATACATTTTCCGTTGTACATACGCCGCCGAGGTTAAGTTGAACAGCATGTTTATCCCCATGAGCATTAATGCTCTTCGCCTGCTTACCATCGCGGCTTGTACGGTAGCGCCCCTCACTTGCTATGCTGCAGAAACACCGCTTATTGAATTCAAAGGTGTTCGCATAGGCAGCAAAACAGCAGATCTGCCAAATAACTGGCGGTGCGAATACAAGAAGACCAAATTCTCAGACACTGTATGCACCGCCTACAAGGAAACCATCGCCGGCTCCCCGGCCAAGCTTGGAATCGTTTACGCGCTTGACTACAAGGTGAACGTCATCTCGATTCTGTTTGGCAGTTCTGAATACCAACAAATCAAGATGGCCTTAATCGAAAAGTACGGGATGGGCGATGTCAAAGACTCTGAAGTAACCAACAAGATGGGTGCAAGGTTCGATAATCAGACAGTCACATGGACAGACTCAGAAAACGTAATGACGCTCAGCAAGCGTAGTGGAAATGTTGACAGAGGCGACCTCACTATCAGATCGACTACTGCGGTGAGTGAGTTCCATGAACGAATGGAAAGTGAAAGTAAGGCTAACGCCAAAGACCTTTAATCAGCCCCTCTCACGATGACTAGCGGCTTAGGGTCGGGTTCTTCCATCCGAACTGAGGAAAGCGATCGTTCAGCAGCGTGAGGCGAGCCAACGACCGGTCTTGCGAGTACAGCGGACGGAGTATCTCAAAAGACCCGCGTCGTCTTTGGCCGAAGATGAGACGGTCAAAGCTCCCCGCTTGAACTTCCGCTTCTGGCCCATTTCAGGCATCAATCAAGGCAGCAAGTCGTATCCAACCGGTCTCCTGAGGCACCGCCTTTTTCAACATGGCGGTATCCTTACGTTTTGTCCAAAAACCGCACGACCATGAAAAAAGCCAAAGACCTGAATGAACTGATCGATCTGGTGCACGAAGCCGTGTACGAGGTCGACGAACTGCGGGCCTGCCTCGAGCACGACGACGAGGAGGCCTCGACCTATACCCCTTATCTCGATTCGCTCGACACCATGCTGCGCGCGCTGCATGAATCGATGACGTCGGGAAAATATGGCGGCGCGGGGCAGGGCACCGACCTGGAGTTCATGCCCCTGTTCAAGAAGCACGAACGCGATATTCCGTTCCGCGAACTGCTGCGCACCATCAACGCGACGCATCGCGAAGGCTACGAAGCCTGATCGTCCGGTGCGCCCTGCAATGACGTGGCGCGGATTCCCGATCCATTCGGCCCTGCGCCCCGCTGCGGCTTCCCGGTGAACACCATTCCATCCGTCCACGCCGACTCCGCAGCCAGCATGCCGTATTCCGCTGCACCGCATCATGTCGCCGTCATCGGCGCCGGCGTGGCGGGCGCCGCGGTCGCGCAC
>JBAVWB010000230.1:0-39676 GCA_049697615.1 Thiobacillus sp.
GCTGGCGCTGAAAGGCAGGCAAGACGACGTCGATTTTCAGGTGGTGGACATCACCCGGCCACGCCCCGAAGCGCTGCCGGCCAGGACGCGCGGAACAAGTACGGGCACAGCGCGAGCGACGCTGAACGGGGCCTGGTTCTGCACCGCACGCGCCCCGGCGCACCCATTGCGTGGCAGGCCGGATTTACTTGCCCGGGGGCGGGAACGATTCGGTTCGCTTGAACGCTGAGTTGTCATTGAGAAAGCCCAGGTTCTCGGCGACGTGGCATGCCATGCACACTTCCCGCACCACCATGAATTCCTCGCGCATCCGTTCGGACGACCTGGACTTGAGCGCGTCCCGCATGGATTCCCACACGCCACTTTCCAGGAACATGCCTTCGATGTTCGCAGTCCGGGCCGGGCGCTTCATGCCTGCGGTATTCATGCGCTCCCGGATCTTTTTCCAGTGATACAGGCCCATTTCCGGATTGTTTTTCTGGATCGCGACGTACAGTTCCTCGTAGCGGTAGGTGATTTCCCACATCGGGATGTCGGTTCCGCTCATGGCCGCCTGCAGGCGGCGAAACCGCTCGGTGTCGTCGTTGGCGTCAAGCAGCCAGTTGTTCGAGGGCGGCTTGGTCTGCTTGGCCAGCTCCTTGTCGGCTTTGGGGAATTGCGGCGGGTTGCCGGTCGGCTTAACCACGCTGTCTGCGAATGCGACCGATGTGGCGGCCCACAGGACTGCGACTGCGATGATGCTTGTTTTCATTGATGCCTCCTGGGTGGAAAAACCCGGCTATTCATCGCGATGCCCCACCGGGCGCGGGCGAGCATTGATGTCGGAACGGAATTCACCCCGATCTTCAAGATATGGCATCGGCGGCCAATTGCAACCGGCATCGGGCTGCGTATTGGTCTGTAAGGCGGCACGCCTTGCTGCGACTGAGAGATTCCTGACCGGAGTTCTCATGCGCGCTTTGTTATTGCTCGGAGCCCTGCTCGCCCCCGCCGCTGACGCTGCCACCTGCAGCGCCGTCAGCGGCGACACGCGCAACCGCCTGCTGGAGCTGTACACCTCGGAAGGCTGCAGCTCCTGCCCGCCGGCCGACCGCTGGCTGTCGCAACTGCCCCAGGATTCCGGCGTGGTGCCGCTGGCGTTCCATGTGGATTACTGGGACCGGCTGGGCTGGCGCGACCGGTTCGCGCAGGCCGCTTTCAGCCAGCGACAGCGCGACCGCAACAGGGGGCTGGGCTGGATCTACACGCCGCAGCTCATGCTCGACGGCGAGGATTTGCGCAACTGGCATCGCGGCCTGCCAGCCCACTCGAATGTCCAGGCCGAGGCCAGCCTCTCGCTCACCCTCGATCAAACCCCCGGGCACATCGATATCCAGACCGAAATCCGCTTCGCTTCCCCGGCCGCAGGACGCAACGCAAAACTCTATCTGGCGCTGACCGAGAACACGCTGACTTCAACCGTGACTGCAGGCGAAAATGCCCGGCGGACGCTGCATCACGATTACCTTGTGCGCGAACTTGCGGGTCCGTTCGAGGCTTCGCGTGTCAGGCATCGCTTCACCCTGCGCCCGGACTGGAAGGCTGCTGAACTTGGCATCGTGGCCTTCGTCACCGACGCGCGTGGCGCAACCCTGCAAGCCTTGTCGCGACCCGCTTGCCCTTGAATGGCCAACCGGATGACCTGTGTGATTTGACAGCAGCGTGAGCGGAAAAACGGCCGGCCAGCGGCCGTGGATTCAACTATTCCGCGCCCGGGCCGATACCTCAGTAAGAACATAGCCCCGATGCGAGACCTTCTTGAGCACACCGCCCCCTCCTGCCGCGAGCCGCAATCCCCGATCCCCGGACGAAGCGCCGACTGCGGAAGAGACTTTGGCCGCGCACGCCAAACGCGCACTGCTGACCCGGGTGCGCGGCAGGATCACCGCCATTCTCGATGCCGGCATTGCGCTGCTGCAAAGCCTGCGCAAGAAGGCAGGCGGCGCACAGGACGCCAGGGAAGACGAGGACAGAGCCGGATCGCGGAATGACAGACCGCGGGGACGGCTGGGGTCGGAGCCTCCGGTCGAGGCTGAAGCCCCCAAGCCCAAACGTCGCCTGCGCGGATTTTTGATCTATGTCAGCCTCATGCTGGCAGGCGGATTGGGGGGCGGCGCCCTTGCCTACACCCAGTTCCAGAAACAGCTCGCCCTGCAGCTTGAGGCAAGCCAGGCCCTGGAAGCCGCGCTCGCGAAAAAAACCCGGCCCAGTGCCGATGCCCTGAAAATGTTTGAGGCAGAACTGGTCAGGCGCGACAAAATGGAGCAGAAACTCGCGTCCACCCTGGCCGAGTTCACGGAATCCACGGACACCTCCTACACGCTGCTCAAAAACCTGCTCGGCCAGCAGTTCGTGGAAAGCCGGCGCCTGGAAGCGGCGCTGGCAGAAAGCACCCAATCCAGCACCGAAGCCCGGCAGGCGCTTGAGAAAGCGCAGGCCGCACGGTCCGAAGCGGAGGGAAAACTGGCGTCGTCGCTTGCCGAGCACGCGAAGTCCGCAACCGAGAAACAGCAGCAACTCGACGCCGCGGAAAAACAGCTGGCAAGACTGCTCGACAGCGCAGCCCCGCGCAGCATTCAACGGGAGGCGCCTGCAAGCCGCCGCATTGACCGCAGCAGGAACCGTCCGCTCAAGACGGGCGACTGCAATTTGAATACCAAGAATGTCGACGAACTGAAGGCCTGCATCGCCGATTTCAACCGGTAGGTCAGCCGAATGCGTATTTCATGCCCACTGCCTGCCAGTATGCGGCTTCCTCCTCCAGCGCACGCTGGGTGAGCGGACGGCTTTCCAGCCAGCCTTCAGGCAGGGTCAGGCGGAAGCGCTTGTTGCTGGCTTCCACGCTCACCTCGATCAAGTGCGGTTCGGCACGGCTGCGGCAGAGGATGACGGCCTGGCGCAGCAACCAGACCAGCAGGCGGTCATTGTCCGACACCTCGCCCGCGACAAACGCCGGCAGCTTCGTCAGCGCGCCGCGCTGGGTACGCGCCAGCAGCGCCAAGCGCGCCTGTTCGGTGCGCGAAAAGCCGGGCATGTCGGCGTTTTCCAGGATGTAGCCGGAATGGCGGTGGTAGCCGCTGTGCGAAACCGAATGGCCGATTTCGTGCAGCCGCGCGGCCCAGTCTAAAAAGCGCATATCGTTTTCGTCGCTGCCGCCGCGGGCGTCCAGCAGCTGGAATGCCACGCGCTTGACGCGTGCAGCCTGCTGGGGATCGATGTGGTAGCGGCGCATGAATTCGTCCACCGTCGCCTCGCGCATGTCCTGCTTGTGAAAGCGGCCCAGCAGATCGTAGAGGATGCCTTCGCGCATGGCGGTCTCGGCAACATCCATCTGCTCGATGCCAAGTTCGGCAAACAGGCCGGCCATGATGGCGAAACCCCCGGCGATGACCGGGCGGCGGTCGCGCGACAGGCCGGGCAGATCGAGCGCATCGAGATGGCCGGCCTTGATCATCTGGCCGCGCAACTGGGCGAGTCCATCGGCAGTGATGCCGCGCGGCGACCAGCCATTCTGTTCGAGAATTTCGCGCAGCGCGCGCGCGGTGCCGGAAGATCCCACCGCCTGCTGCCAGTTGGCTCTGGAGAACTCGCGGGCGATGCTCTCGACTTCGACGCGCGCGCTCATCTCGGCAGCTTTCAGCGCGGCCTTGTCGATGACGCCGCCGGCAAAGAATCGCTGCGAGAAGTTGACGCATCCCATGTGCAGGCTTTCGCGCTCGTGCGGTTTCAAACCGTGGCCAATGATGAATTCGGTGGAGCCGCCGCCGATGTCGACCACCAGGCGGCGGTCGGGCGAGGCCGGCAGCGAGTGGGCGACACCGAGATAGATCAGCCGCGCTTCCTCGCGCCCGGCGACGATCTCGATCGGATGCCCCAATGCAATTTCGGCCTTGCGCAGGAACACGTCGGCATTGCGGGCGATGCGCAGGGCCGAGGTGCCGACGCAGCGGATCGCCTCCGGCGACAGGCCGCGCAGGCGCTCGCCAAAGCGCTGCAGGCAGGCGAGCGCGCGTTCCTGCGTGGAATCGTCAAGCTTCTTGTCGTCGCCGAGTCCGCCGGCCAGGCGCACGGTTTCCTTCAGCGAATCGAGCGGATACAGCTGATCGCCCGCCACGCGCGCGACTTCCAGCCGGAAGGAGTTGGAGCCGAGATCGACTGCGGCAAGGGTGTCGTACGTTTTCATGCAACTGCACCAAAAAACAGATAAGCCATGCCGATGGCGGCGAGGATGCCGGCAACGTCGGCAATCAGCCCGCAGGCGACGGCGTGGCGCACGCGACGGACGCCGACCGCGCCGAAATACACCGCCAGCACATAGAACGTCGTCTCGGTGCTGCCCTGCACGATCGAAGCGAGCCGGCCGGCGAACGAATCCGCGCCGTGCGTCTGCATGGTGTCGATCATCATGGCACGCGCGCCGCTGCCGGAAAACGGCTTCATCAGCGCGGTGGGCAGGCCGTCGATCCAGCGCGCGTCGAAGCCCAGGCCGAGCACCGCACTGCGCGCCGCCCCCATCAGCAGGTCGAGCGCGCCGCTGGCGCGGAACACGGCAATCGCCACCAGCATGGCGACCAGATACGGAATGATCGTGACCGCCGTGTGAAAGCCTTCCTTGGCGCCTTCGACGAAGGCTTCGTAGGCGTTGATGCGGCGGCGCACGGCCATTAGCAGGAAGGTGGCGACGATGCCGAACAGGAGCACGTTGCTGAGGATGGACGACTGCCGCGTCATCGTGACTGCATCGAGGCTTCCGAAGTACAGCACCATGCTGCCGATCAGCGCAGTGGCGCCGCCCAGGTAGGCCATCGTGACGCGGTTCCACAGGTGCAGCTTCTGGAAGAGGCCGGTGACGAACAGCCCGATCAGGGTGCCGATGTAGGTGGTGATCAGAAGCGGCACGAAGACATCGGTGGGGTCGGCCGCGCCCAATTGCGCGCGGTAGGTGAAGATGGTCACCGGCAGCAGGGTGACCGAGGCGGTGTTGATGACCAGAAACAGGATCTGCGCGTCGCTGGCGGTATCGCTGGAAGGATTGAGCTTCTGCAGTTCCTGCATCGCCTTGATGCCGAGCGGGGTCGCGGCATTGTCGAGCCCCAGCATGTTGGCGCCCATGTTCATGGTCATCGCGCCGAGCGCGGGGTGGTTCGCGGGGACTTCGGGGAACAGACGCCTGAACAGCGGCGCCAGGCCGCGCGTCAGCAGTTCCAGCATGCCGGCACGCTCGCCGATCTTCATCACCCCCAGCCACAGCGCCATCACGCCGGTCAGGCCCAGCGCGATTTCAAACGCAGTCTTGCTGCTGTCGAACAGCGCCTTGACCAGCGCGGCGAAGATGTCGGCGTCGCCGAGGAAGACCAGTTTGAACGACGCGATCAGGAAGGCGACCAGGATGAAGCCGATCCACAGCGCGTTGAGCATGGAGGAATTAAGAGACCCAGCCGGCAATCACGATCAGCAGTCCGGCGGCCAGCCAGATCACCAGGCCGCGCCAGATCATGCTGACGGCGCTGTCGATGCAGTCGGCGTCGGGCGCGTGGCCGGTGCCGAGTTCGGGCCGCCACACGCTCTCGCCGCCGACGGTGACGTTCTGTCCCAGCTTCACGCCCATGGCGCCGGCGCCGGCGGCGATCACCACGCCCTCCGCCGGTTCCGGCCAGGTGTCCGCCTGGGTGCGCCAGCAATAGGTGGCGTCCTCAAAGTTGCCGGCGATGGCGTAGGTGAGTGCGGTCAGCCGCGCCGGCACCCAGTTGATGATGCGGAAGATGCGCTGCGCGCACTGGCCGAAGCGGCCGCGCGAGACTTCCCAGCGCCGCGCCAGGATCGAGGCGGCGCGGAACAGCACCGCGCCGACCGGACCCAGCGGCACCAGCAGCACGAACCAGAACAGCACGCCGAACATCTGCCGGTAGCTGGCCGCCATCACTTTCTCGATGGTGACGCGCGCCAGGTCGTCGGCGCTGAACTGGCTGGCGTCGACGCCGCGCCAGGCGCTGAGTTGCTCACGCGCCGAATCGAGTTCGCCGGCGCGCAGCAGGCGCGCGATGCGCTCGGCGTCGTCGCTGTAGTACTTGAACCCAAGGGTGAAATACAGCACCGCAACGTTCCACGCCCAGCCCAGGAATGGGCTGGCGGCGCTCAGCAGCACATAGACCAGCCACACCGCGATCAGAAACGGCACCACCGCCAGCGCCCAGGCAATCGCGCCGTGGGAGTATTCGCCGGCGTTGAATTTGCTTTCGAGCCACTGGATGAAGCGGGTGTATTGCTGATAGTGCGGCAGGGGTTGCCGCAGCGGGCGCAGATGTTCGAGGGCAACGGCAGCGAGCACGGAAAAGAAAGCCATCAGCGGTTCATCTCCAGGGTGAAGGTTCCGATCCCGCCCGCATGGCCGGCCGGCCGGTACAGTTCGACGGTCGGCATGACGAGAATCTGGCCGCGCGATTCCAGCCTGTCGGACAGCGCCTGGTAGGCCTTGGACGGCGCCAGCAGCACCGCGGCCTGCACCTGCGCGCGATAGACCGGACGCCGCTCGATGCGGCCTTCCTTCAGGCCTTGCGGTACCGGCGCGTCGTCGGCCAGGGTGTAGCCCAGTTGCGCGCTCACCTTGCCGCTGGCTGCGCGCGGATCGCTGAGAATGACGCTGATGGTGTCGCCCGCTTCCACCTTGGCGGCGTTGAATTCGTCCAGCGCCTTGCGCTGCGTTTTGCGCAGGTTGCTGATCGGGCCCGCGTAATCGAGGTAGGCATAGCGGTGCGGCCCGGCCTCGGTTTCCGTCACGCTGACCGAATTGAATCCGCCCCACCACCAGAACACCGCCAGCAGCGGCAAGATGAACGCCAGCACAAACGCCGGCCACTGTTTTTTGAACACGTCTGAGACTCCCGTTTACAGCTTTGAAGATATCACAGCATCAGCTCCCGGCGCTTGCGGCCGGCAGGCCATTCATGGCCTGCATGGGTACCCCGGGGAAAAAGTCTGTGTTATTTATATCAACACCTACCCGTATCAGGATGACTGCCATGCAACGTATCTGGCTCGCACTTTTCTGCTTTTCCTTCCTGCCCGCTGCCTGGACCAGCGCCGAAGCCGCCACCGTTCCGATGGAGCTGGTCAAGCTGGGCCCCCACAGTTATTTCGTGCAGGGCCAGCCCGGCGCCGCGTCCAGCGCCAACGAGGGCTTCATGTCGAACGCCGGCTTTGTGGTCACCCGCGACGGCGTGGTCGTATTCGACGCGCTGGCCTCGCCGCCGCTGGCGCAAAAGCTGGCCGGCCTGATCCGCAAGGTCACCGATAAACCCATCAAGCGCGTGATCGTCAGTCATTACCACGCAGACCACTTCTATGGCCTGCAGGTGTTCAAGGCCATGGGCGCCGAAATCTGGGCGCACCGCGCAGCCGAAGGCGCGACGCGCACGGAGGAAGCGGCCCAGCGCCTGATCCAGCGCAGGGAAGCGCTCTTCCCCTGGGTGGACGAGAAGACGCAGCTGCTCGAGGCGGACCATTTCGTCGAAGGCGACCTGGACTTTGAAATGGGCGGGGTGAAGTTCGCGCTGCGCCACGTCGGCCCGGCGCACTCCAGCGAGGATATGGCGCTGATGGTCAGGAATGACGGCGTGCTGTTCGCAGGCGACCTGGTGTTTCGCGGCCGCGTGCCGTTTGTCGGCGACGCCGACAGCGCCGGCTGGATTGCCGCGATGGACAAGCTGATCGTGCTGAAGCCCAAAGTGCTGGTGCCCGGCCACGGCAGCCCTTCGCGCAACCCGAGCGCCGACCTGGTGTTCACCCGCGATTACCTGAAGTTCCTGCGCGCCGAAATGGGCAAGGCGGCGCGCAACCTGGTGCCGTTCGAGGAAGCCTACGAAAAAACCGACTGGTCGAAATACCGCTTCATGCCGGCGTTCAACGAGGCCAACCGGATCAACGCGTACAACCAATATCTACTGATGGAGCAGGAAGGCTCGGGGAAGTAAGCCGAACCGGCTGAAGCGAGCATGTACAGGGCATACGGGGTAGCCGGGACAGCCCTCATGGACAGGATTTTCCCCGCAGCCCACGCAACCACGCCATAAAGCGCGATAATTGCCGCCAATATCAAAAAAACCCGCGGCAACACTTCCTTCCATGCTCTGCTCACCCGAAGAACTCCTGCAGAAAAGCCAGGCATTGGCGAACACATGGCAGCGCTATCAGGCGTTGCCCAGTTTCGAAAGCTTCGTCGAGCTTGCGGTTTCGATCAACAGCTTCACCGAGTTCCTGATCGACAAGGGCATCACGGCGCTGCATCACGCCAGCCACCAGTTGGAGCAGGTGACGCTGGCCCTGTTCAACAAGGACGTGGGGCATCCGCTGCCGCAGGATGCGCTGGACGACCTGAACGAGCGCGTGCTCGCACTGGGGCGCATGGCGAATACCCATGCCACGGCGACCGCCGATCTGGTCGAACGGCGACATGACCTGCAACACCCCACGCCCCATGACCTGCGGGTCAGCCAGACCTGGCTGATCGGGCATGACCGGGCAGCCTGGGCTGGCTTGCTGGCTCAGCTCGGCTATTTCGGCATGAACGCGACGTTCATCACCTGGGAAGAATCCCTGCCCGATACCGCAGGCGTCGCCCCGCTGCTGCTGCTCGACCTGAGCAGCCTGCCCGAATCCGAATGGAGCGAGCGGACCCAGGCGTTGCGGCAGCGCTTTGCGATGGGACAGTTGATCGCTCTCGGGGTGCCTTCCGATTTTGAGCAGCTGCAGCAAGCCCTGCGCGGTGGGTGCGATAGCTGCCTGCTGGAAGGCACGCCCTCGCATGCGATCGTCGAGCACATCCTGGAACTGAACGAGCGGCACGACCAGGAAGCGTATCGCGTGCTGATCGTGGAGGACTCCAAGACCGCCAGCCATCTGATCCGCCGCACGCTGGAAGAAAACCAGATCGTTTCCGAAATCGTCAACGATCCGCGCCAGGTGCTGAATGCGCTGCGGCAATTCAATCCCGACCTGATCCTGATGGACATGTACATGCCGAATTGCACCGGCGTGGAAGCCGCGCGCATCATCCGCCAGCACAGCGAATTCCTCAGCACGCCGATCGTCTACCTGTCCGGCGAAACCAACGTCGCGCTGCAGGTCGACGCCATGCGGCTGGGGGGTGATCATTTCCTCACCAAGCCGTTCAACCCGGTGTTCCTCAACGCGATCGTCAAGTGCAAGATCGAGCGCTACCGGGCGCTTCGCCGCACCATGTACAACGACAGCCTGACCGGCCTGCTCAACCATTCCAGCGGCAAGCACACGCTGGACATGGTGCTGTCCAGCGTGGCGCATGAAGGCGGGTTCATATCGGTGGTGATGATGGACATCGACCATTTCAAGCAGGTCAACGACACCTACGGCCATCCCGTGGGCGACCAGGTGATCCGCAGCCTGTCATGGCTGCTCAAGCAGCGCCTGCGCAAGCAGGACATTATTTGCCGCTATGGCGGCGAGGAATTCCTGATCTGCCTGCCGCACACCGATGCCGAACAGGCATTTGCCGTCATGGATCGCATCCGCCAGGATTTTTCGCAAATCCGGCACCCCGTTGGCGACCGCCACTTCTTCGCAACCGCCAGCGGGGGCATCGCCACCTATCCGCTTTATCAAAACGGCGATTCCCTGATCAAGGCTGCCGACGAGGCGCTCTACCAGGCCAAGCACGACGGCCGCAACCGCATTCACACCGACGAAAACTGAGCCGGGCGTTCAACTCAGGATCAGCTTCAGGCCGATCAGAATGGTGACGATTTCGAATGCCCGCTTGATCCACAGGTTGCCCTTCATGATCGCCAGGTGGCTGCCCAGATAGCCGCCGATGATCGATCCGGCCAGCAGCGCCGGCATCCAGTCCCACGCCACCGTACCGATCACGCCCAGCACCAGCGCGCCGGTTCCGTTCCACACCAGGCCGCACAGGATCAGCGTGTAGGCCACCGCGCGGGTGTAATCGAGGCCGAACCAGCGGATCAGCCAGATGGTGAGGAACAGCCCGGTGCCGCTGGTGATCGAGCCGTTGAGAAAGCCGACGACAAACAGCCCGACCATGCCGCCGATCAGACCGCGCCCCTGCCGGTTTCGCGGCGCATGCTCCATGCCGAGTTTGGGGCTGAACACCGAATACAGCCCCAGGCCCAGCGTCAGCACCCCCAGCGCCAGGGTGGCCGCGCGTTCGGGGATCTGCAGGATCGTCAACGCCCCCAGCACCACGCCGGGCAGGCCCGCGCCCAGGATGATCAGCGAGAAGCGGCGTTCAAGGTGCGAGGTCTTCAGGTGCCGCAGGGTGGCGCCCAGGCCGAGCGCCACGCTGGCGACCTTGTGGGTGGCGAGCGCCACGCCGAAGGGCAGGCCGAGAAAAATCAGCATGGGAAACTGGATCAGTCCTGCCCCGCCGCCGGACAGGGCTGAAAAAAAATTCGCCGCCAGCGAGGCGACGAAGAGGATCAGTTGATCGATCACGACAGAAACTTAGGCGGTGATCCCGATTTCGGCCGGCAGCCTGGCGTACACCAGCTTCAGCCCGGCGTCGGCGATGACCTTCAGCAAGCTGTCTGCCAGCGCGGGCTCGACGAAGAACTCCACCACCACGGGCAGTTCGCCCGCCAGTTCGAAGAATCCCACGTCCTGGCGGCCGTGGCGGCCGAATCCCGCTATGGCACGGAACGCCGAACCGCCGGCGATGCCGAGCTCCTGCGCTGTATCGAGCAGCCATTCATAGGTCAGCTTGCCATGATGGCGGCTGGCTTCGGACACAAACACCTGCAGGCAGACAGCGTTCATTTGAAAAGCCTCATCGAGTAAAAGCCCAGCCCGGTGGCGAGGAAGGAACCCGTCATGTGGGCGGCGGCTATCAGGCCGCTGGTGAGCCACAGGCCGCGCATCAGCGCAGTGACGACTTCGGCGGAAAACGTGGAAAACGTGGTCAGCCCGCCCAGGAGGCCGGTGATGAGGAACAGCCGCGCTTCCGGCGGCACGCCGGGATGGTCGGCAAACCAGGCAATGACGAGACCGATGAAATAGCCGCCGATCAGGTTGGCGGCCAGCGTGCCGAGCGGCATGGAGGGGAATACGGGATTCAGCCACAGCCCCAAGCCCCAGCGCAGCCAGGCGCCCAGGGCCGCGCCGATGCCGATGGCGAGGAAGGCGGTCATGGCTGGCGGGTGTCGGCGGCTGTCATGTGCGGATTCTAGCCGACACTGACACGACGAGCCTTACATCGCGTCCTTGATGATCTCGGTCAGCAGTTTTTCCAGTTCGATGAGCTGCTTCTTCAGCGCCGCATTCCTGGTCACGGCCGGCTTGCGATAGGCGAGATAGACGTTCTTGTCGCCAGGCACCTGGTACACCACCACGCTGTAGGGACACATCACGATCGAGTGCGGATCGGCCTCCATCATGTGGCGCGAAATCGTGGCGCTGCAGAATTCGAACTGCTCGGAATTTTCGTACACCTTCCGGGTCTCGCCGATGTCCTTGCCGGTGCGGTCGAGCATATCGGCGATGTGATTGGTGTTGGTGATCTTCAGGCCCTTGCCCTCGATCGCCATCTGGAGATTGTCGCGTATATCCTGGTAGCTTCCCTGGGCCTTGAACAGCACGGTGTAGCTTTCGGCGGCCTGCGCGGAAAAAGGCAGGCAGAGCAGCGCGCAACCAGCGAGGAATTTTTTCATGTTGGACACCCGGAATGGCAAAACCCGATTTTCAACCGCACGCCGATAAACGGCAAGGGTCGTTTGCTACACTCGCCGCATGACGACGCGATCCAAAACAGCGCAGCTCAAGGCCGATGGCCGCTTCTGGCTGACGCTGGACGGCAGGAATTTCCTCGGCCGCGGCCGCGTCGAACTGCTGCACCGCATCCGCGAAACCGGCTCCATCTCCAAGGCCGCCAAGGCGATGAAGATGAGCTACAAGGCGGCGTGGGACGCAGTCGATGCGATGAATACCGCATGGCAGTCGCCGCTGGTGGAAAGCGGCCCCGGCGGCAGCCGGCTGACCGAGGATGCCGAGACGCTGATCGCAGCGTTTCAAAAAGCCGAAGCGCGCCACACCGCGTTCATGCAGAAACTCACTGATGGCCTGTAGTGAAACACATCTGGGGACTGCTGGGTTTGTTAAGGGTTGTACGACCCTTAACAACAGTCGACTAGCCTCTTGGGGCTCAGGTCCGGGATGTTGGAGCTTGGCTCCCCGGGTCAGGCTGGACACGTAAACTTCACTTCTAATCACTGGCCAAGCCATTCCTGACTGAATTATTCGACAATAAATCCGTTAACTAGAGTTGTTATCAATACCATAATCGTAGTTTGGCGGAATGTGGGATCCCTGGGCTAAACGGGAATCAATGCCCATATCTACTCTTGTCTTCACAGCCCACCCCTAAGTCCTGTTTCCTCTAACTATGGGAGATGTATGACGGATAGCGGAGCACAACCTGTTTCTGGAGAACTCAAACGCCTGCAGACATTGCTGCAAGAGCTTGAGCAAAGCCAGCGTCAAATCGCGCAGGCTAAGCAGGAATGGCTTGCCGCAGTGGACGCGGTGCCCGACCCCATATTCGTACATGACGGCGAGTACAGGATTCTGCGCGCCAATCTCGCTTATGCCGAACGTGCCGGCATGGACGTGCGAGAGATCATCGGCAAACCTTACTGGGAGGTCTTCCCTATACACGATGGCCCCCAGCCAGGCTGCGTTCAGGCACTGAAGCAACAGAGCGCCCACGAAGACGAAGTACAGTTGCCCTCCGGAGAAGTTTTCCATGTACGGCATTACCCAATTCTGGGTGACGAGGGCAAATACCTCTACTCATTGCACGTCATGCATGACATCACCGAGCTAAGGCGCTCCGAGGAGAAGCTTAAGCTGTTCCGGGACCTGCTCGATCATTCCAACGATGCCATCGAAGTGGTCGAGCCCGGCACACTGCGCTTTCTCGATGTGAACGAGAAAGGCTGTCTCGACCTGGGCTACAGCCGCGAAGAGATGCTCTCCATGCGCGTCCCGGACATCGATCCCGGATTCGGTCAAACCGAAATGGCCGTGATTGACGAGATGATTTCAAAAAGTGGTGTGGCCGTGTTCGAACGCATGCACCGGCGAAAGGACGGATCGACATTCCCTGTCGAAATCACCCTGAAATTTATCGAGATCGGAAAAACCTATGTGCTGAGCATCGCCCGTGACATTACCTCGCGCCGGGAAGCCGAGACAGCGCTAAGGGAATCGGAATCGAAGTTTCGGACGATATTCGAGAGTAGTTATGACGGCATACTGCTTGCCGATGCCGGGACGCGAGAGTTTCATCTTGCCAACCGACGCATCTGCGAGATGCTTGGTTACACGGCCGAGGAACTGATCGGCATGAGTGTCGAATGCATCCACCCGGCCGATGCCTTACCGTATGTCGTCGACGAGTTCACCCGTCAACTCCGCGGCGAAATCGAACTCGCTTCGGACCTCCCTGTCCTGCGCAAGGATGGTTCGGTGTTCTATGCCGACGTCAATTCCGCGCCGGTTAGCCTCAACGGTAAAAACTACCTGCTTGGAGTATTCCGCGACACTACGGAACGCAGGCGCGCCGCAGAAGCCCTGCGCCACAGCGAGGCCAACCTGGCCGAAGCACAGCGCATCGCTCATATAGGATGCTGGGAGCTTGATCACGACAATCGTAAGCTCACCTGGTCGAAAGAAATCTATGGCATGTTCGAAATCGACCCGGAGCACTTCGGTGCAACCTACGAAGGATTTCTGGGAGGTATCCACCCAGACGACCGTGAGATGGTCCACCTCGCGTATACCCGGCATCTGGAAAATCGCGTGCCCTATGACCTTGAGCACCGCATCTTGCTGCCCGATGGGCGCATCCGTTACGTACGCGAGAAATGCGAGACCATTTACGAAAACGGCCGGCCTCTGCGCTCGCTCGGAACGGTGCAGGACATTACCGAGAGCAAGCTGGCCGAACTGGCCCTGCGGCGCGCCCTGCGTGCCCAGCGGACGCTGAGCGCCTGCAATTCGATCGTGGTTCACGCCATTCAGGAAAAGCAGCTAGTGGACGACATGTGCCGTGCCGTCATCGAAGACGGTGGTTATCGGCTTGCCTGGATCGGCTTTGCCGAGCATGACGAAGCCAAAACTGTGCGTCCGGTAGCTAGCGCGGGACATGACAATGGGTATATCGAAGCCCTCGACCTTACTTGGGCCGACACGGAACGCGGACAGGGGCCTGCTGGTCGGGCTGTGAGGCTTGGCATGCCGCAGGTAGCCGAGAGCATCCTTAACGATCCGGACTTCACCCCTTGGCGCGAGCAGGCGCTTAAGCGTGGTTATGCGTCCTGCGTTGCACTGCCGCTCAAAGAGGAAGACGGCGAAGTGTTCGGGGTGCTGAATATCTATGCCGCAGAGCCTGACGCATTCGATGAGGGCGAATTTCAGTTACTGGAAGAACTGGCTGGTGATCTTTCATTCGGCATCCTCGCCTTGCGCATGCGACAGGAACGCAACCACTTCCAGACGGAACACTTCAAAGGCGTGGAACGCCTCAAGGAATCATTGACCGAAACTATTCGGGCTATCGCGCTTACGGTGGAAAAGCGCGATCCCTATACCGCCGGCCACCAAGGCCGTGTAGCCGGTCTGGCTGCAGCGATCGCGCGCGAACTTGGCTTGGATGCGGCGCGTATCGAGGGCCTGCAACTGGGGGGGTTGATCCATGACATCGGCAAGATATACATCCCGGCAGAAATCCTAAACCGGACTGGACGGCTGACAGAGCATGAATTCGGCATGATCAAGTCTCACCCGGAGGTAGGCTACGACATCATCAAGGATGTGAAATTTCCCTGGCCCGTGAAGGACATGCTGCTGCAACATCACGAGCGCATGGATGGTAGTGGCTACCCCAAAGGACTCAAGGGCGAGGAGATCATCCTTGAGGCCCGCATACTTGGCGTGGCCGACGTGGTGGAAGCCATTTCCTCACACCGGCCCTACCGCCCTGCGGTCGGAATCGACGCGAGTCTTGCTGAAATCGAGGCTGGGCGCGGGCGGCTTTATGACGCCGCAGTGGTAGATGCTTGCCTGCGACTGTTCCGCGAGAAGGGGTACTCTTTAGAGAGCGTCGGAGGAAGCACAGAGTAAGACCGATAGGGGATTACCCTATCTCCAATCCCGGATGCCATGCTACGCAAGTCCAATCGCCGCATGCACTCAGGCAACGGGCCGAGCTTTGTAGAAATTCAGCGGCGCGCTGTTCCTGGCGACGGCCGGTTTCAGCTTCCCCACCACGTGCATCTCGCACGCCTTGCAGTCGAAGCGCAGGGTGAGCTTTTCGCTGCCGTTGATCAGCGTCAGCGGCGCGGCGCGCACGGTGCCCTGCACGCCGGTGACGCCCTTGGCCTGCTTGGGGCACAGGCTCAATGAAAAACGCACGCAGTGCTTGGTGATCATCAGCGAGACCTCGCCGGTTTCCTCGTGGCTTTCATAGGCGGCGGCGATGACCTGCACGCCGTGCTTCGCATAAAAGTCGCGCGCCTTGTGGTTGTAGACGTTGGCGAGGTAACTCAGCGTGTCTTCGGGATAGATCGCCGGCGGCTCGACCGGCATTGCGCGCGGCGGACGCTGATACGCCGCAGCACGCGCGGCTTCCAGCGCGGCGACGGCGTCGCGGCGCAGCGCGTTGAGGAAGGATGCGGGCACGAACCAGGGCTGCGTCAGTTCGAGCGCAATGCCCATGGCGGCAAACGGCGTGGTGCCGAGCTTGCCGAGGTGCTCGCGCAGCGTCGCTTCGGCTTTTGCCGCGTCCTTGGCTGCTTCCCTGGGGTGCACGGCATTCACCGTCGCAGTGTTGCCGTCTTCGTCGGTCAGCGTCAAAGCAAACCCGGCGGCGGTTTCGTCCAGCCGCAGCCACACGCCGATGCGGCGCTCGCTCGACGGCTTGTCGAGCAGGCGCGTCCAGTTCATGTCGCGGTTGCGGTTGACCAGCGTGCCGGCGCGCAGATCCTTGAAGCCCGCCATCGGGTCCTTCGGGAACACCCGCCACACGCCCGCGCCCTGCTTTTCCGCACGGTTGATCGCGAGGCCGGTCAGGTCCTTCTGCAGCGTGTAGTAGCACAGGCCGTCGCCGTTGTTCAGCACGATGTCGGGCGAGTCGGTCTGCAGCTCGACCCATTTGTCGCCGACCTTGCTGACGTAGCCGACCTGCAGGCCGGGATTCTTCGGCGTGTCGAACGCGCCGATGTCTTCCTTGCGGCCGCCGACGAAGTAGTCGGTGAATTCGCGGTTGAAGTTCTGCTCGGGGTCGGGGGTGAAGGCAAACGTGGTGCGGCCGCTGGATGCGCGCGCGAATTCCGGGCGGCGTTCGATGAGTGCGTCGAGCAGCGTGCGGTAATGGGCGGTGATGTTCTTCACGTAGCCCATGTCCTTGTAGCGCCCTTCGATCTTGAAACTGCGGATGCCGGCGTCGATCAGCGCCTCGAGGTTGTCGCTCTGGTTGTTGTCCTTCATCGACAGCACGTGCTTGTCGTGCGCAACGATGCGCCCTTCCATGTCGCTGACCTGGTACGGCAGGCGGCAGGCCTGCGAGCAGTCGCCGCGGTTGGCGCTGCGCCCGGTGTGGGCGTGGCTGATGTAGCACTGGCCGCTGTAGGCGACGCACAGCGCGCCGTGGACGAAGAATTCCAGCGTGCAGCGCTCGGGGTCGGTGGCGGCGCGGATGGCGGCGATCTGTTCGAGGTCGAGTTCGCGCGCCAGAACAATCTGGGAGAGCCCCACGTCCTGCAAAAAACGCGCCTTTTCGGGGGTGCGGATGTCGGTCTGGGTGCTGGCGTGCAGCTGGATCGGCGGCAGGTCGAGCTCCAGCAGGCCCATGTCCTGGATGATGAGCGCGTCGACCCCGGCTTCATACAACTGCCAGACCTGCTGGCGTGCCGGCTCCAGTTCGTCGTCGCGCAGGATGGTGTTGAGGGTGACGAACACGCGCGCGTTGAAGAGGTGCGCGTGGTTCACCAGCCGCGCGATGTCGGCGATGTCGTTGGATGCGGCCGCGCGCGCGCCGAACGACGGCCCGCCGATGTACACCGCATCGGCGCCGTGGTTGACGGCTTCGATGCCGATGTCGGCGTCGCGCGCGGGCGCGAGGAGTTCAAGTTGGTGGGGTTGCACAGGGGGTGTTCCGGACAGCAAAGACGCATTTTACCGGAGACCGCCCCGCCTGGCTTGCCGGGCCGGCTTACTGCGCCGGCTTGTTGACCGCCTCGATCGCCAGGGTCAGCGTCACCTCGTCGCTGACGTAGGGCACGTTCTTGCCCATGTTGAATTCCGAGCGCTTGACCTGGGTGGTGGCGTTGGCGCCGCAGGCGTCCACCTTCAGCATCGGATGCGGCTGGCACTTGAAGTGGGTGATCTTCAGCGTGACCGGCTTGGTCACACCCTTGATGGTGAGGTCGCCCGCCACGCTGACCGGCTGGTCGCCCTTGAAGCTCATCCTGCTCGACTTGAAGGAGAGGGTCGGATAGACGGTCGTGTCAAAGAAGTCGGCGGCCTTGAGATGCTCGTTGAACACGGCGTAGCCGGTGTTGACCGAGGCGGCGTCGATGGTCACGTCGACCGAGCCGGTCTTCGCCTTGCGGTCGAGCACCACGGTGCCGCTGGTCTTGTCGAACTTGTGGGTCTGGTTGGAGAAGCCCAGGTGGTTGTAGGTGAAATGCGGATAGGTGTGGCTGTTGTCGATGGTGTAGGTGACCGGTGCGGCCTGGGCTGCGACGGACATGGCGGCGAATGCTGCGAAGAGGGCAATGTGTTTCATGTGAGGCTCCTTGAAGTGGATGAACAACGGTTTATTTGCCGGTGGCGGCAATGCGGAATTTGACCTGGACTTCGTTGGCGACGGTGGCGACATCGGCCCACATCCCTTCGCCGATGCCGAAGTCGAGGCGCTTGAGGACGAAGCTGCCGTCGAAGGTGGCGGCGTTCCTGCCGGGTGCGTAGCTGACCGGGATGTTCATGTCGCGGGGCTTGCCCTTAAGCGTGAGCGTGCCGCGCAGCTCGAAGCGGTTGCTGCCGAGCGCGCGCACCTCTCTGGAAACGAAGGTGGCCTTGGGATACACGCTGCGGTTGAACCACAGCTTGCCGGCGGATTCGTCATCGGCTTCGGATGAGCCGGCGTCGATGCTGGCGAGATCGATCTCGATCTTCGCGCGCGCCGCCTCCGGCTTGGCGGGGTCGAACGCCATCTCGGTGGCGAAGCGCTTGAAGCCGCCCTTCACCGGCACGCCCATCTGGCGGAATTCGAATCCGATGCTGCTCTGCTTCGGCAGCACGGTGGTGTATTCCACGGCGTGGGCCGCGGGCGCGGCCAGAACCGCCAGCAAGGTCAATACGGTCAGTTTCATGTGCGTTCCTTTCTGCCCAGGCCCATGCGCTGCAGAAAAGGCCGGCGTTCGATGAAATGATGCTTGAGCGCCGCGCCCACGTGCAGGATGACCAGGCCCAGCAGCGTGAAGTTCAGCGCCTTGTGCACCCCGGCGAGCAGTTCGCCCAGTTCGCGATTTTTCCCGATCAGGTCGGGCAGCGGCAGCACGCCGAACCACACGGTCTGGAAGCCCTTGGCCGAACTCATCAGCCAGCCCGACAGCGGGATCGCGATCATCAGCAGATACAAGAGGCCGTGCACGACCGCGCTGGCGCGGCGCTGCCACGCGGCAATGTCGCCCGGCAGCAGCGGCGGCGTGTGCGTCAGCCGCCAGGAGAGGCGCACGGCGACCAGCAGGAACACGCTGACGCCGATCCACTTGTGGTAGCTGTAGAGCTTCAGCTTATCGGGCGACAGCGGCAGGTCGACCATGTACACGCCGAGCGGGAACGCCACGAAGATCAAAAGCGCGATCAGCCAGTGCAGCGCGATGGCCGGGGTCGAATAGCGCGCCTCGGTGCTCATGGCTGCGCCTTTCTGAAAGCTTGTTCCAGCGTACGCAGGGCGATCTGCCAGCGCTTGTGTTCGGCCGCGCTCGAGCCGGCAAAGCACGCGGCCAGATGCGCCATGTGCGCGGGAAACGCCTTGGCAAACAGGGCCTCGCCGGTTTTCGTCAGGCGGACGATCTGGCAGCGGCGGTCGCTGCCGTGCGCGACGCGCTCGACCCAGCCGCGATCGGCCAGGCGGTCGACCACGCCGGTGAGCGTGCCCTTGGTGATGAGCGTCTTGTCGCCGAGCTCGGTGGCCGTCATGCCCGGCGTGTTGCCGAGCGTGGCAATGATGTCGAACTGCGGCGGCGTCAGCCCCAGCACGCGGATATGCGATGCGGAATAGGCTTCGAACGCCTGGTAGCACTGCACCAGGGCTTGTACGGTCGGCAGGAAGTCGGCTGGCTGGGTCATCGCGCGCTCATTTAGTTCTAACACGAACCAAATTTAGTTCGTGTTAGAACTATTGTCAAGCGCTTTATTGATGAACCCGATCCAGCCCTGCCGACTCGAACAGGCATCCTCGACAGACACGTAGCCCCACCCATCATGGACTCATGAGGCCGCCCCTGCTCACCGTGAATTAACGAATGCGGTTGCCGGTGTGCACGCGCGGGATCGGCTTTGACCGGCACCGGCGCGGCGCCGGAAGCTTCGGTATTTACGCGCCTCCCTCCTCCCCCACAGGCACGCCGGCCGCTTCACAGCATCCCGCGCACGCCTGATCCGCGTCCGCCACCCTGTCCTCCCGCTTTTCGTCCATGAGATACCCCAGCCAGGCGTTGGATATTTTCTCCTGAACGCTGTTTTGTCCCTGGCGCGCCTGCAGGTTCGCGAAGTCGAGTTCGAACAGGGGTTGATGCTGGTTGAAGCAGGAAAAGACAAATTTGGAGGGTTCTCCCGTCGTGCTGTCCACATGCCGGCACAGGCACTGGGCGCACACCTCCTTCATCATGCATTGCATCGGACTGTTCACGGCTGCGATCGCATTGAAGCCGGGTTTCAGTGCTGGCTTCAGCTCGGCACGCAAGCGCCTGCGGAAAGTCTCCATCGATTCCGGATGATCCGACAGGATGAACTGGTCGGTCTGGCGCACCCAGTCGGCAAACGGCGCTTCCATCTCGGCGCAGGACTGCAGGAACTCGTCCAGTCCGTGCACGAAGCAGGCATCCTGCTGCCGCCGCAAGCTCAGGGCCGGTCCTTCGTCCAGCACCCAGATCGCCTGGTCCGTCAGGATCTCGATGACCCGCTGCACGGCACGCGCCCGCTCCACATTGCGAAAGTGTCCGATGAACACGATGCGGTTGCCAGCCGCACGCCACATCGCGGCGCCGTCCACGGTGCTGGTCACGGCGGAGTGCCCGCCCGCCACGGTCACGGTCGAATTTTCCGGTACGGGCAAGCCGGTGCCAGTCGGCCCCATCAGGATCACGCGCGCGCCGGGCTTGAGCGACGCCGCAATCCGGCTCGACACGCCGACGCTGTTGATGAGCAGCTGCACCTCGCCGCGCGCCTTGTCCACGTGCACGCCATCGATGGCCATGCCCTCCATTGCCAGCATCTGCCCCGCCACGTGTTCCGCGTGCCGCTCGAAGTTCTGCAACCGATAGACCTGCCCCGGCAGCCAGTGCCGGGTCGCCTGCGGCGCGCGCACGGTCAGGCTGGTGAGATGCGGCGCCAGGCGCTCGACCGCCACGACCTCGGGACACAAGGCGAAGTCGAGCGACGTAGCGAAAGCATCGAATGCATCCTGATCGGGCATGGCCGCCGGCTGTGAATCACGCCCCAGCAACAGCGCGCTGATGTCGCGCGCCGCATGCTTGCTCGACGCCATCGCCTTCACCACGCTGCCGTGGTACCAGGGATGGTTGTCGCCGACGAAGGACACCCTGAGGTCGCCCGCGCCGCAATAGGAGGTGAAGAATCCTGGCTGTTCGCCCTTGCAGTGCCCTGCCGACGGAACCCGCACCATTTCCCCGGATTCGTCGATGCGGTAGCCGGCGAAATACTTGCCGTCCATCTCGAAGGTCCCCGGGTGCTCGCGCTCGTACACCGTGTTGGGAATGCTGCCGGCGGCCACCAGCACCGCGCGCGCCGGCAGCGAGACCGCCTCGCCGCTTTCCGTGTGCACGCAGCGCAGCTGCTGCACATGGCCGTGTTCGTCGAGGACCGCCTCGGTCGGCTCCAGCGCTTCCGCGTAGTAGATGCCCTCCTCCAGCGCCTTGATAATCTCTTCGTGGTTGCGCAGGTAGGCCGGCGACTCGGCCATGGCGCGGCGGTAGACGACGGTGACGCCGCCCCAAGCGCGGACCAGCGGCGTGAAATCGGGCAATTCGCTGCCTGCACGCGCGCGTTCGCGCTCGGCGCGCACCGCCCGGCCGTGCGCCAGGAATTCATCCAGCACGCCCCGCTCGTACGCGTCGAACAGGCCGGCACGGGTTTCGCCGACCGCCTCCCAGCGCGCCAGCACCTTCTCCACCTGGCGGATGTAGTAGGCCTGCACTTCGGTGGCGGTGTCGATCGAGGTGAGTCCGCCGCCGATCACCACCGCTGGCAGGCGCACCTGCAGGTTGGCGAGGCTGTCGCGTTTGGCCGCGCCGGTGAGTTGCAACGCCATCAGGAAATCGCTCGCCTGGCGCATGCCGCGCGCCATGTTGTTGCGCACCGGCAGCACGGTGGGGCGGCCGGCTCCGGTCGCCAGCGTCACGTGATCGAAGCCGAGCACCGGTACGTCTTCCAGGGTGATCGTGCCGCCGAGACGGATGCCGCCGTAGACGCGGAAGGCCGGCTGGCGCTCGAGCACCAGCCGGATCAGCGTCAGGAAGTTCTTGTCCCAGCGCACCGTGATGCCGTATTCCGCGACCCCGCCGAAACCCGAATTGGTGCGCGTGTCGAGCGGCTGGTAGAGGTCGGCGACATTCTCCACCGTCTGCGTCGGCCGGCCGCCGGCGTCGAACAGTTCCGGCGGCAGCGGCTCGATCTTGAGGCCGTCGACGATCACCACGCCGAAGCCTTCCTGCAGCAGGTGGTGCGCGAGATTGAAGCCGGCCGGCCCCGCGCCAACGCACAGGGTATTGCGGCCGTTGTACGGCAGCCGATAGGGCCGCGCGCGGTTGAGCGGATTCCATTGCGTGAGCGTGAAATAGAGCTCGAATCCCCAGCGCCAGTCCAGCACGTCGGTGAGGATGCGCGTCTCGATCTCGGGAACGTTCACCGGGTCCTGCTTCTGGTAGATGCAGCTTTTCATGCAGTCGTTGCAGATGCGGTGCCCGGTGGCGGGCAGCAGCGGGTTGTCCAGCATGATCATCGCCAGCGCGCCCAGCGTGTAGCCATCGCGCTTCAGCATGTGGGCTTCCGAGATGCGCTCCTCCAGTGGACAGCCGGTCAGCGGAACCTCGAGCGGATTGCTGCGAAACCCTTCGCCTTCCTTGGCCGGAAACCCATGCGAGCAGATATCGCCGGAATGGTCGTGGCAGGTGACGCAGTAGTGCACCTGATCCATGGTCTCGCGCAGGCCCGGCCGGCCATCGGTGAGGTCGAAACCGTCCCGCCGGCGCGGAGCGGCAGCGCCTTCCACACGGACAGCGGCGTCTCCCGGGACCGCCACGATCGGCACCAGCTTGAAATAATCGGTGGCCTGCGGCAGGGCGAGGCTGACCCAGCCCGACGTCGCCGCCCGTCCAGCATCGCTGTGGCACGCGGCGTGCAGCCACTCCTCAAGCAGTGCCAGCTGCGCCGCGTTGCCGGCTTCCGATGCGTCAGCCCAGAAGCGGGCGACGCTCCATTCGCGGTCGGCATCCGGTTGAGATGGGATCAACGGGTCGAGCTCGGCAAAATCCCGCGCCGGCTGCGCGCGCTGCTTGCGGATGCGGCGCTTGACGAACTCGCGCTTGAAGGCATGAACGACCGCGTCGCGTTCCTGCGCCGCGCGCAGGCTGTCGCGTGAAGGCGCGACGCCGAACGCCGCCACCAGAAAATCCTCCAGTTCGCACGCCACGGCAATCAGCAGGCCCGATTCATCGGGGCCGACCGACTCGCCGCCGTTCCGGTAGTCGCGATAGCGCGAACGGAGTGCGCCGTCGCGCCCGGCAAGCCATGCGTCGAAGCGCGCGTCCAGAATCGGAAGCTGCGAGGCCCGATACACATCCTCGTATTCGAAACCATCAAGATTCAGTTGCAGGGTCGATGCCATGGCTTGTCCTTTCCACATTGGCATTACATGTCATAACAAGTTGAGTTGAACGACAGGCCGGCGTGCCGGCCTGTCGTTCAGATGAGTTCCGCTACGCCCTTCGGTCCAACCTCGATATCGAAGCCAGCCAGCCCGCTATCCTTCAGTTCTCCACCCATCGCCTTGAGACTTTCCTCGGTAATCAGGTCACGCAACTGCTGCTTGATCCGCAGGTATTCAGGACTCGATGCCATGTCGGGCGTGCGCGGACGCGGCAGCAAAATCGGAATCTCGGCCTTGATCCGGCCCGGCCGCGCCGTCATCACGTAGACCCGGTCCGACAGGAAGATGCTCTCGTCGATGTCATGCGTGATGAACAGCACCGAGATGCGGAAGCGCTGCCACATGTTGGTGAGGATCTGCTGCATCACCACCCGGGTCTGCGCGTCGAGCGCACCGAAGGGCTCGTCCATCAGCAGCACCTGCGGGCTGGTGGCCAATGCGCGGACAATGCCGACGCGCTGCTTCATGCCGCCTGAAAGCTGGTCCGGATAGTGGTTCTCGAACGCGAGCAGACCGGCCAGGCCGAGCAGGGTGCGCGCCGCCTCTTCACGGTGATTGGCGTCCATCCCCTTCTGCTTGAGACCGAACTCGACGTTCTTGCGAACGGAGAGCCAGGGGAACAGCGAGTACTGCTGGAACACCATGCCGCGGTCGGCGCTGGGTTTGTCCGTCGCCTTGCCGTCCATGGTCACCGTGCCCTCGCTCGGCTTGACGAATCCGGCCACCACGTTGAGCAGGGTCGACTTGCCGCAGCCCGAGGGGCCGATGATGGAGACGAATTCTCCGGGCTTCACTTCCATCGAGACGTCGCTCACCGCCTCCACCGCGGCCGCCTTGCTGCCGAAGCGGACGCGCAGGTGGTCGACCAGGATGTGGCCGGTTGCATTGGGTTTGTCGCTGGCTTGCGTCATTATTTCTGTCCTCCATGAGTGGGGCCTGCCATCCAGGGCATCAGCATGTTGCCCAGAATCCGGATGGCGCCGCTGCACAACAGCCCGAGCACGCCGATCACGATCATGCCGATGGCGATGTCGGCATATTCGATGAGGGAATACGCCTCCCAGGTGAAGTACCCGATGCCGAACTGGCCCGAGATCATCTCGGCGGCGATCAGGGACACCCAGGCCACCCCCATGCCGATGGCAAGCCCAGTGAAGATGTGCGGCAGGGACGCCGGCAGGACGACCTGGCGCAGCAGCCCGTATTCGCTTGTGCCCAGGCATCGCGCAGCACGCAGCAGCACCGGATCGACGCTGTTCACGCCATGGATGGTATTGAGCAGGATGGGAAAGAACGAACCCAGGAAGGTGATGAACACGATGCTGGTTTCGTTGGTGGGCCACAGCATGATGGCCATCGGCACCCAGGCGATCGCCGGAACCGGCCGCAGGGTCTCGAACAGCGGAAACAGCAGGGCCCTTGCGCCGCGGTATTGCCCGATCAGCAATCCCAGCGCCACACCCAGCACGGTGGCGATGCTGAAGCCGAGCAGGATCCGCCTCAGGCTGACATACATGTTGTTGTAGAACTTGTCGCTTTGCGCCAGTCGGGCCGCGTTGTCCCAGACTTCTCCGGGACTGGGAATATTGGTGAAGCGGATATAGAAATCCAGCTTGTACTTGGTGGCGAAGTACCAGAAGGCCACGAACAGGCCCAGTGACAGCATCGTCATCAGCAATTTGGGAAGTGCGTCCCGCAACCAGGCTGCGACGCGCCGTATCGGCGTCTCGGCCTGCTGCGCTGCCTGGGACACGCCCGACGGCGTGGCCTCGGGCTTCGGCGCAAGCGCCAAGCTGGGCCCTTGCGCTGCATCGGCAGCCTGGGGGTCAACGCGGTTCAGACTGGTTGCAGTTCGCATGATTTATCCCCCGACTTTCGCGACTGCCAGCACTTCCGTGTAGGACGCGAGCCGGCCGCCGCTCTTGGCTGCCCAGGCTTCGGCGTCTTTCTTCAACAGGAAGGGCACGATCTCAAGCTTTTTCGGATTCTTGGCGTTAAGGGCGTAGAACGCCTTGTCGGCAAACAGCTTGATGCCCGTGGTCTTGTCGAACACGAAGGCCACGCCGATCTTCTTGCCCTCCGTCAGCGCCTTCTTCACCCCCGCCAGCGTGCAGCCGGCCGAACTGTAGGCCGTGATCGCGCCGCCCTCGACCCACACCTCGCCGCCTTCGCGCGGGCTCTTGATCGGCTTCTTGCACAGCGGGTCGGTGCCGCCGATTTCATAGCCTGAGAGGCTCGCCTTCTGCTTGTCGTAGTCGAGCCCCTTCTCCTTGAAAGCCTGCTTGATGTAGGTTTCGTTGGCCCAGGCATCGGCGTTGAAGGCTTTCACCCGGCCCATACGGCTCAGCACGCCATGGTCGTATTTGACCGTCTCGATCCACTTCGGCTTGATGCTCGGATCGAGCGTATGCACGCCGCTGGGGCCGAGGAACATGTAGGCGACCTCTTTTTCGATCTTGGTCCATTCCTCGATCCGGGTCGCAGCCATCGCCGGATCCTTGCGTACCCAGTCGTTCGCATCGAGCAGCGCCTTCAGGTAGGCCACCACGAACTCCGGATACTTGTCGGCGAAGTCCTTGCGCACCACGATGCCGTGGAAGGTCGGCACCCTGGTTTCCACGCCGTCGAAGATCTTGCGCGCAAAGCCGCGGTAGGGCAGCAGTTCGGCAAAGGGCACGAAGTCGGCGTGACCGTCGAGCTTGCGCTCCTGCAGGTTGGTGGTGCCCACCTCCGGGCTCTGGCTGGCCAGATCCCAGAAGTCCTCTTTCCAGCCGCGGTCCTCCATCGCCTTCAGCAGCATGCCGTGGGCGGCTGATCCGAAGGGAACCGACACCTTCTTGCCCTTGAGATCAGCCAGTTCGTAGTAGGGCGAATCCTTGTGCACCACCATGCCGTTGCCGGCGCCGTTGACGTTGTAGGCGATCAGCGCGATCAGCTCGCTCTTGGTCTCGGTGCCCGCCTGGAAGGTGGCGCCGTTCACCAGCAGCGGGTAGTCGCCCATCATGCCGATCTGCAGCTTGTTCGCCACCATGCCGTTGGTGACGGGCGGACCCGAGGTGAAGTTCTGCCAATCGAGCTTGAAGTCGATGTCCTTGTACTTGGGCGTCTTCTTCAATTCGGCCAGGTACTTGTCCAGCAGGCCGAGCTTGTCGATCACGATGCCGCCGGTCACGGTGTTGGTGGTCGTGTTCTGCGTGCCGATGCCGACGGTCACCGTTTCAGCATGCGCGGCGGCTCCGCTCAGGACGCCGATGAATGCCAGTGCGGCCCCCATCTTTCGGGTTGTTGTCGTTCGGGTGGGGAAACTGCGCGTTCTTCTCATGTCGTGCCTTCCTTCCTGTTGAATATTGATTGAGTGTTCATGCCACATGCCCTTCAAGACTTTTATTCAGCAATCTCCATGCCATCCGAACAAGCCTGTTTTTATGTGCATTTCCAACGGTTCGAATGCTGTGCCCCGTTCAGCGCAGTGCATCCATGAGGACGCACGCACCAAGCGCGGGCGTCACGCGGTTTCAGCCATTTCCAGATACTTGAACTTGTCCTGCGTATCGACCCACTCATCCGCATCGGCCAGCGGCTCGGGCTTGTCCTTGATCAAGGGCCATGTACGGGTCAGTTCGGCGTTAAGCGCCACATAACGCGCATATTCATCGGGGAGTTTGGACTCATCGAAGATCGCGCCGGCGGGACACTCGTCCACGCACAGCGAGCAGTCGATGCACTCCTCCGGATCGATCACCATGAAATTCGGTCCCTCATGGAATGCATCCACCGGACACACCGGAACACAGTCTCCGTATTTGCAATTGATGCAGGGTTCGGTCACCACATAGGTCATGTCGTGCTCCTCATTTCGAGAGTTGAGTCAGGGCCAGGCGCGCCAGCTTGCGCACGTCCGGATCGCTGTCGTCGAGCGCCTTCTCGAGGGCAGGGATTGCAGCCGGGTCACCCACTTCGCCCAAGGCAACGGCCGCCTCCTTGCGCAAGTTGCTGATCTCGTGGCCCAGTGCTTCGATGAGTGCCGGCAACGCGGATTTCGCCTTGAGCCGGCCCAGGCTGCGTGCCGACTTGATTCGCACTTGCCAGTACGGATCCGCCATCGCGGCAATCAGGTCGTCGGTTGCATCGGCGGCGAGCAATTTTCCGAGCGTGGCGGCCGCCTCTTCGCGCACCTGCCACGACGCGTCCATCAGCGCCCGCTTCATGGCCGGGACCACCGCAGCGGGATCGGTGGCAAAGCCGAGCGCACCGACCGCGATGCGCCGGGCTTCCACCTCGGCATCGCTGCCGGCGATGCGTGCGATGTCCGGCAGCGCAGCCGGGTTCTTCAGATACCCGAGTACGCCGAGCGCGGAACAGCGAACGCCGACATCACTCGATGACAGCGCGGCCAGTGCCGGCGTGAAGGCTTCAGGGCGGCGCAGTTCACGCAGGGCGCGAAACAGGGCGGCCTGCATGAAGGCTTGCGATGCGGCGGGCAGCGCGGCCAGCAGGCCGTCTCCCATCGCCGCGTCCTTCAGCTCGGAAAGCGAGACGGCGGCGGCTTCGCGCACTTCCGCGCTGTCGTCATCCAGCACGCCGATCAACCCCTCGACCACCTCGTGGGTCTCGTAGCCTTCGAGCAGGCGCGCGGCCTCGGCGCGCACTTTGGCATCGGCATCCTTCAAGGCATCGAGCAGGTACTGATCGACGTCGTCCTCGTCGCTGTCCAGAAGGTCCATGACCGCAATGCGGCGTACTTCAGGGTCGGTGCTCGCCAGGCGGCTGTGAATGCTGGCGAGTTGGGTTGCAGGCATCATTCGGTTCTCCTCAACGCAACAGGTAGGGGATGTCGACACGGATCGCCTGGGTCGGGCAATCCTTCTCGCACGGCAGGCAGTACCAGCACTCGTCGTACTTCATGAACGCTTTCTTCTTCAACAGATCGATGGCGAGCAGATCCAGCGGGCAGGATTCGACGCAGACCGTGCAGCCCTTGTCGGCGATGCAGGCGTCCTCGTTCACGGTCACGGGCACGGATACCCGGTTCAGGGTCATGGGCATGAGAATTCTCCTTAGGCGGTGGCGGCCTGCTTGACGACGCGCAGGCGGTTGTAGGCATCCTTCTCTTCATCGTCGAGTTCCACGATGTAGGGCTCGATGGGGCGCTTGAAGCAGGTCATCTCGCCCGCCTCGTTTTTCTTCAGCTGGGCGTGGCAGAACCAGTCCGCATCGTTCTTTTCCGGATGCTCGACGCGGTAGTGGTACAGGCCCCAGCGCGACTCGGTGCGGTAAAGGGAGGCGTGGGCCGCCATCTCCGCGCAGTCGAGGATGAAATGCACTTCCATGGCGCGCATCAGTTCGTGCGGATTCGTTGCAGACATGGAATCGAGGTCGGCACGGATTTCCGCGAAGCGGTCGAGACCGATTTCCATCTTCTTGGTCACCTTGGGCGGCTGCAGGTAGTCGTTCACGAAGCGGCGCAGCTTGTATTCGACCTGGGCGGGCGGCAGGCCGTCCGGGTTCGACAGCGGGGCCAGCACGCGCTTGCGCTCCGCCTCCACCTGCGCGGAATCGACCGCAGGCAGCGCATGCGTGAGCGCGTATTCGGCCGCGCTTTCGCCGGCGAACTTGCCGTAGACGAAGGCGCCCAGCATGTAGTTGTGGGGGACGCAGGCGAGGTCGCCTGCCGCGTAGAGCCCCGGCACGGTGGTCGCCGCATGCTCGTCCACCCACACGCCAGAGGCCGAGTGGCCGCTGCACAGGCCGATCTCCGAGATATGCATCTCCACCATGCCCAGGCGGTAGTCGAGATTCCGGCCCTCGTGGAACCGGCCTCGGCTGGGACGCTCGTTGGTGTGCAGGATGTGTTCGATGGTGCCGATCGTCTCTTCCGCCAGATGGTCCATCTTGAGGAAGACCGGACCGTTGCCGCCTTCGAGTTCCTTGTAGAACTCCATCATCATCTGACCGCTCCAGTAGTCGCACTCGATGAAGCGCTCGCCCTTGGAGTTGGAGGTGTAGCCGCCGAAAGGCCCGGTGACATAGGCGCACGACGGCCCGTTGTAGTCCTTGATCAGCGGGTTGATCTGGTAGCACTCGATGCCCGAGAGCTCGGCCCCGGCGTGGTAGGCCAGCGCGTAGCCGTCGCCGGCGTTGGTCGGGTTCTCGTAGGTGCCGAACAGATAGCCGGAGGACGGCAGGCCGAGCCGGCCGGCGGCGCCGGTGCACAGGATCACCGACTTGGCGCGGATCACGCCGAAGCCGCCCTCGCGGGTGTCGAGTACCATGGCGCCGGCGATCGCGCCGCTGTCATCCAGCAGCAGCCGGGTCGCCATGTAGCGGTTGGTGATCTCGACGCGCGCCTTCTTCAGCTGGCGGTACAGCACCTTCTTCATGTGGTGCCCTTCCGGCATCGGCAGCACGTAGGTGCCGATGTGGTGCACCTTCTTCACCGCGTAGTCGCCGGTTTCGTCCTTCTCGAACTTCACCCCCCAGCGGTCGAGCTGGTTGATCATGTTGAAGCTTTCCTGCGCGTAGGCCATCACCGTCTTCTGGTTGACGATGCCGTCGTTGGCGACGGTGATTTCCTTGACGTACTGCTCGGGCGTGGCGTGCCCCGGAATCACCGCGTTGTTGAGGCCGTCCATGCCCATCGAGATGGCGCCGCTGCGCTTCACGTTGGCCTTCTCCAGCAGCATCACCTTCAGCGCCGGGTTCTTTTCCTTGGCCTTGACGGCGGCCATCGGGCCCGCGGTGCCGCCACCGATCACCAGCACATCCACTTCTGCAATCATGTCGCTCATAAAAATCTCCTAGACGTGTGAACGTTCGATGCGCATCCGGTACTGGAAGGCGTCACCGCGGTAATACAGGTATTCGAAATCGATCGGACGGCCCTCGGCGGTCATGGTGAGCCGCTCGATGCGCAGCACCGGCGCGCCCTCCTCCACCTGCAGCTGGCGGGCGAGATACTCGTCAGCCAGCATCGACTCGATCTGCAATTCGGCGCCGCCGAGTGCGTAGCCGTAGTCGTTTTCCAGGATGAGGAACACATCGCGATGCGCCAGGTCTTCCTTGGCCAAGCGTTCGCCGATGGCCTTGGAGACATAGGTGACGTCGAACGAGATCGGTGCGCGGTTGAGGTAGCGCACCCGACGCAGCTCGACGACCTCTTCGTTCGGGCCGACACCCAGCTTGGCGCCCACCGCTGCCCCGGCCGCCAGGCCTTTGAGGCCCACCACGCGCGAAAAGGTCTCGTAGCCCATGCTGGACATCGCTTCGCCGAAGCCCTGCAGTTCGGCCACGTTCTGAAATGCCTTGGGCTTCGAAACGTAGGTGCCCTTGCCGTGGATCTTGAAAATGAGGCCTTCCTTTTGCAGATCGCCCAGGGCCTGCCGCACCGTGATGCGCGACACGCCAAAGGTGCTTATCAGCTCGCTTTCGGACGGCATCTGCTGATGCGCCTGATAGGTGCCGTCCAGAATGCCGTCGCGCAGAATTTCCTTGATCTGCGTATACAGCGGGACTGGCGACACCTGCAGCAGAGCAGGCGGTTTCTTCCGGGGCTTGTCCATTTCGATGCGCGCTCCATAACTGGTTATGACGTGTAATGACACAGCAACACACGTGCCAACCCCGCAAAGTGGTCAGCAGAAACTGTCGAAAGGCTTGTGGATATTGGCCTGCAGCCAATTGTGGTGGACGAGAAAACGCCCGCGGTTGAGCGACGCGCGCAGCACTGGCTTGGTGCGCGATGCCCTGAAGTTGTTTTAGATTGGTGCTTGCCGAGGGGGAGAGCACGCCTCCGCGAGGCGTCGTGATGCCCTGAACGCGCTTGAATGATCCGACGGTCGAGGCGCCGGAAAAAAGCCTCGTATTCCGATCAGATTCGGGGTTGGCGAATCAGGATTCCGTCCAGCGTGCTGCCGCCGCATCGTCGCTGGCGCGCGCCTCGACCCAGCGCTCGCCGTCCGCGGTTTCTTCCTTCTTCCAGAATGGCGCCTGCGTCTTCAGGTAATCCATGATGAATTCGCAGGCGGCGAAGGCTTCGCCGCGATGCGGGCTCGCCACTGCCACCAGCACGATGGGATCGCCCGGCATCAGGCGGCCGATGCGGTGGATCACGGTGACGTCCAGCAGCGCCCAGCGCGCGCAGGCTTCGTCGACCAGCTTGGCGAGCGCCTTTTCGGTCATGCCGGGGTAGTGCTCCAGCGTCATCGCCGCAACCCCGCTGCCTTCGTTCATGTCGCGCGCGAGGCCGACGAAGCTGGCGATGGCGCCGATGTCGGTGCGGCCGGCTCGCATCGCGTCGACTTCGGCGCCGAGATCGAAGGCTTCGTTCTGGACCCGGATCGTCATGCTCAGCCCCCGGTCACCGGCGGGAAGATCGCGACTTCGGCGTGGTCCGGCAGGGCCGCGTCGAGCGCGACGATGTCCTGGTTGACCGCCACCCGGAACGCCCGCCCCGCCGCCAGCTCTTCCGCCCACGCGCCGCCGCGCGCCTGCAGCGCCGCCACCAGGTCGGCGGCGGTGGCGCCGGCGAAATCGAGGCTTTCCTCGGCCAGGCCGAATCGCTCGCGCAGGCGGGCGAAATACAGGATGCGAAGTGTCATGAAAGCAGTTCGGAGAAAGGAATGAAGCGCACCCAGTCGCCCGGCCGGATGGTCTGCTGGACGGCCAGATCGACGAGGCCGTCGGCCCAGGCGCACGAGGTCAGCACGCCCGAACTCTGGTTGGGGAACAGCGCCAGCTTGCCGTTCGGCTGCAGACGCGCGCGCAGGAATTCGCGCCGCGCGCCCGGCTTCGTCCAGGCGAAATCCGCCTGCACGGCGAACGCGCGGTACAGCACGTCGGCCACGCCCATGCGCTTCAGCAGGAAGGGCCGTACGAACAGGCAGAAGGTGACGAAGGCCGACACCGGGTTGCCCGGCAGGCCGATGAAGTCGGCCTCGTTCACCCGCCCGTAGACGAGCGGCTTGCCGGGCTTCATCGCGACCTTCCACATCTCGACGCGGCCGAGCTTTTCGACCGCCGCCTTGACGTAATCGGCCTCGCCCACCGAAACGCCGCCGCTGGTGATGACGACGTCGGACAGGCTGGCGGCCTGCGCCAGCGCGGCCTCGGTCGCTTCCAGCGTGTCGGGCACGATGCCGAGGTCGATCAGCTCGCAGCCGAGGCCGTTCACCAGCCCGGTCAGCGTGTAGCGGTTGGAGTTGTAGATCTGTCCGGGCAGCAGGGGTGCACCCGGCGTCACCAGTTCGTCGCCGGTGAAGAAGCACGCCACCTTCAGCTTTCTGAACACCGGCAACTCGGCCAGCCCGACCGAGGCGGCGAGACCCATCTCGGCCGCGCCGATGCGGGTGCCGGCGGCGAGGATCTGCGCGCCGGTCTGGATGTCCTCGCCCGCGCGGCGGATGTTTTCGCCCTGCCGCGGAAGTGCATGGATGATGACGTCCTCGCCCTCGTTAACCGGTTTGGGCATCACGTTTGCTCCCTCTCCCTCGGGGAGAGGGTTGGGGTGAGGGGCGCAGTATTCCTGCATCAGCACGGCGTCGGCGCCCGGCGGCACCGGTGCGCCGGTGAAAATACGCGCGGCGGTGCCGGGTTGCAAGGGCGTGCCGACGGTGCCGGCGAGGATGCGCTGCGACACCGGCAGGCGCACGCCGGCCACCACCACGTCGGCAACGCGCACGGCGTAACCGTCCATCGCGCTGTTGTCGAGCGGCGGCACGGTGATGGCGGAAGTCTGCGGTGCGGCGAGCACGCGCCCCAGGGCATCCGCAACAGGTACGGTCTTGTTCGCGGCCACGCTGCGGGCGCGTTCGAGCAGGGCATCAAGCAGTTGGTCGGCTGAGAGCATGGTCAATGATGAAATCGGTGAGTTGGGAAATGGCATCGATGTCGATGCGGCCGAAGGGTTGGCGTGGATCGACGTCGGACGCCACAATCAGAATAGACGGATCATCCGGGAACAGCCAGGGCTTGCCGGTTTCGGCGCGGTGCACTTCCAGCTTGGGGATGGTCTCGCGCTTGTAGCCTTCGACCAGCACCAGGTCGCACGGCGGCAGTTGGTCCAGCAGCGCGTCCAGCGCCGGCGGCGTGTCGCGGTGCTCCATCAGGAGCGCGGTGCGGTGATCGGACGCCAGCAGCACCGCCGCCGCGCCCGCCTCGCGCGCGCGCCAGCTGTCCTTGCCGGGGCGGTCGATGTCGAAGTCGTGGTGGGTGTGCTTGATCATCGCGACCTTGAGGCCGCGCGCGATCAGCAGCGGCAGCACGCGCTCGATCAGCGTGGTCTTGCCGCTGCCGCTGTAGCCTGCGATGCCAAAAATTTTCATGGTGGCACTTTCATGCTGCGTTATCAGTCTGACTGGCCTGGAGTGGATAATTGGGTTATATTTTTTCATATATAACCATTTCATGCCAGCCATCGCCGACATCATGAACGCCACCGTGCTCACCGACCAGTTTGGCCGCCGCATCGACTACGTGCGGCTGTCGGTTACCGACCGCTGCGACCTGCGCTGCAGCTACTGCATGCCGGAAGGCTTCAAGGGTTTCGAGGAACCCGAGCACTGGCTCAGCTTCGACGAAATCGAACGCCTGCTCGGCGCCTTTGCCCGGCTCGGCGTGAGCCGCATCCGCCTGACCGGCGGCGAGCCGCTCTTGCGGCGCGATATTTCCGGACTGGCCGCGCGCATCGCTGCCCTGCCCGGCGTCCACGACCTGTCGCTCTCGACCAATGCCACCCAGCTCGACAAGCATGCCGAGGCCTTGAAGGCCGCCGGCGTCACGCGGCTCAACGTCAGCCTCGACTCGCTGCAGCAGGCGCGAGTGGAAAAGATCAACGGGCGCGACGTGCTGGCCAGGGTAATGGCGGGTCTCGCCGCCGCACAGGAAGCGGGCTTTGCGCCGATCAAGCTCAACATGGTGGCGCTCGCCGGCAGCAACGACGACGAGATCGACGAGATGGTCGCGTTCTGCATGGAACGCGGCTTCGTGCTGCGCCTGATCGAATCGATGCCGATGGGCGCCACCGGGCAAAACGCCGAATACCTCGACCTGCAGCCGGTAAAGGAACGCCTGCGCCGGCAGTTCGATCTGGTCGAAACCGTTCTGCCCGGCGCCGGCCCCGCACGCTATCTGGGCACGGCCGACGGCCGCTTCAACGTCGGCTTCATCACGCCCATCTCGCAGCACTTCTGCGAGACCTGCAACCGCGTGCGCATCGCGGTCGACGGCACCGCCTACCTCTGCCTGGGGCAGGACGAGAAATTCGAATTCCGCCCGCTGCTGCGCGGCGGTTGCAGCGACGCCGAACTGGAAGCGGCGATCGTCCACGCCATCAACCTCAAGCCGGAACGCCACGAATTCCGCGAGACCCCGCACAAGATCCTGCGCTTCATGTCGATGACCGGCGGCTGAAGCCTATCCGGCGCTGGCGGTGCGAAAGCCCGCAAACGGATCGCGCCGATGCGGCAGGTAGAAATTGCGGAAGCCGGGGCGTTTGAGCGACGCGTCGGTGACCGGCCCGCCGCCGCGCAATTCGCCGTGGGTGTGGAACCAGGGTTCGGAATAATCGTGGTACGGGTCGGGCGCAAAGCCCGGATACGGCGCGAACGGATCGAGCAGCCACTCCCACGCCTTCCCCCAGCGAAAATCCGCATGCCCCGTCGCGCGCAGCCACTGCGCCGCGGTCGGCAACTGCCGGCCCCGCCACGCGGCAAACGCCTCGGCCTCATAGCGGTTCACATGCAGCATGGGCACATTGGGACTCAGCGGCAGCCAGCGGTCGAAGCGTCGCACCTGCCAGCCGCCGTTTGCCTGCCGCCAGTAAACAGGATTAAGGGCGCCAGCGGCCTGCCGCCAGGCCCAGCCCTCATCCGACCACCCCGCCCCGCTTTGATAGCCGCCCGCCTCGACAAATTCGGCGAAGGCCGTTTCCGACACCGGGCTTGCGTCGATGTCGAACGCCGGGACCGGCACCGGGTGGCGCCATTTTTCATTGTCGAAAATGAAGCCGGCGTCGGGGCCGCTGCCCAGCATCGCTTCACCCTCGGCAAACGCAAGCCGCAGCACAGACGGTTCGAAAGCCATTTCGGGCCAGACAGGCGGCGCATAGCCCAGATCCTGGAATGCCATCCACCAGGCCTCGATGTGCATCAGTTCGTGATACAGACTCAACTCGGCGAAATACGCGAGTTCGCTGCTCAATCCGCTGCGCAGGCGGGCGACCACGGCATCGGCCACGCGGCCCGCGTACGCGTCGACTGCGGCAGGTTCCAGCAAGGGCAAATCCCAGCGCGTGTCATGCGGCACGGTCGAGGAGTCGTACAAGGCCTCGGCCTCGGCCCCGGCCAGCAGGCTGGGCGCGAAACCGCCGTCGGGCCGGGCCCGCAGGCACCAGCGCTCCTGGAACCAGACGATGTGCCCGTATTCCCACAGCGGCGGATTCAGGTGCTCGGCGCGCGGCCCCAGCCAGCCGTCGGCCGGCAGGCAATCGATCAGCGCGCGCAGGCGGGCGCGCGCCTGCGCCAGGCGGTCGATGAGTTGGTCTGCGGTGTAGCCGCTGACGGGTCGGGCTGGGTTCATGTTATATAAAGGGGCTGTGACCCATCGAATTCTAGGCGCCCATTCCCACGACAGGCGAATTCAAAAATGAACGACTCCATGCTCGACCCACCCATCCGGCTCACCCAGTTCTCCCACGGCGGCGGTTGCGGCTGCAAGATCGCCCCCTCGGTATTGCGCGACATCCTGTCCGACACACCCTTTGCCTCGCACGTGTCCGCCGCGTTTCCCGATCTGCTGGTCGGAATCGAGCACGGCGACGACGCCGCGGTGTACAAGCTCAACGACACGCAGGCGATCGTGGCGACCACCGATTTCTTCATGCCGATTGTCGACGACCCCTACGAATTCGGCCGCATCGCCGCGACCAATGCGCTGTCCGACGTCTACGCCATGGGCGGCCGGCCATTGTTCGCGCTGGCCATCGTCGGCATGCCCATCGGCAAGCTGCCCAACAGCGTCATCCGGCAGATCCTCGCCGGCGGCGAGGCGGTCTGCAAGCAAGCCGGCATTCCCATCGCCGGCGGGCACTCCATCGACGCGCCGGAACCGATCTACGGCCTGGTCGGCATCGGCGTGGTCGATCCGCGCCGCGTCAAGCAGAACAGCGGCGGCATGGCCGGTGACCACCTCATCCTCGGCAAGCCGCTGGGCATAGGCATCTACAGCGCGGCGCTGAAAAAAGGCCTGCTGAGCGCGGACCAGTACGCGGCGATGATCGCCGCCACCACCCAGCTCAACACCGCAGGCGCCGATCTGGCCGCCATCGACGGCGTGCACGCGATGACCGACATCACCGGCTTCGGCCTGCTCGGCCACCTGCTGGAAATCACCCGCGCCTCGCAATGCTCGGCGCACGTCGGACTGGCCGGCCTGCCCCTGCTGCCGGGCGTGGCTGAGCTGGCGCAAGGTGGCCACATCACCGGCGCCAGCGAGCGCAACTGGACGAGCTATGGACACGAAGCCAGTCTGGCCGGCATCGCCGACTGGCAGCGAGCGCTCCTGACCGACCCGCAAACCAGCGGCGGCCTCCTGGTGAGTTGCACGTCCGGATCGAGGGAAGCGGTGCTGGAAACCTTCCGTCGCCACGGCTTTGCGCAGGCGACGGAAATCGGCCGGCTGGACGCCGGCAGTGATGTCACGATCGTGGCCTGAGTGGCATTCGACTACACCAACCTTCCCGTCGACCGCGACGATCTGCGCGACGACGTGCTGACGGGGCTGGCTGCCAGCCCCAAATCCATCCTGCCCAAATATTTCTACGACGAGGCAGGCTGCCGCCTGTTCGAGGCGATCTGCAGGCAGCCCGAATACGTCCTCTGCCGCACCGAACAGGCCTTGATGGCCGCCCGCATGCCCGACATCGCCGCCGCCATCGGCCCGGTGGACTGCATCGTCGAGCCGGGAGCCGGCGAATGCGCCAAGGTGCGCCTGCTGCTCGATACGCTGCATCCCGCGCATCTCGTCGTGATGGACATCGCCGGCGCGCCCCTGGCCGCGGCGGCGGAACCGCTCTCCCGCGATTATCCGTCGCTTGCCGTCACCGCGCTGGGCATGGACTTCATCCACGGCCTGGAAGCCGCCACCCCCTATCTGCCGGCCGGCCGGCGGCTGATCTACTACCCCGGTTCCAGCATCGGCAACTTCGCGCCCGACGCAGCCACCGCCCTGCTCGCACGCTTCCGCCGGCTGGCCGGCGCGGAGGGCCAGCTGCTCATCGGCTTCGACCTCAAGAAGGACCCGCAGCGATTGCATGCGGCGTACAACGACGCGGCCGGCGTCACCGCAGCCTTCAACCTCAACCTGCTCGTTCGGCTCAACCGCGAGCTGGACGCCGACTTCGACCCGGCCCGCTTCCGCCACTACGCGTTCTACAACCCGGCGGCGGGCCGCATCGAAATGCACCTCGTCAGCCTGGCCGAGCAGGACGTGAGCGTCGCGGGCGAGCGCTTCCATTTCGCGCTGGGCGAAACGCTGCATACCGAGCATTCCTACAAGTTCCGCCACGACGAATTCAGCGCGCTGGCGAAAACCGCCGGCTGGCCGCTGAAAGCCGAGTGGGAACACGACGGCTTCGCAGTCCAGCTTTTCGGTTAAGCGACGGCCGGATCAGGCGCGCCCGAACCGGGTGCGGATCCAGTGGTCGATCGACAGCCTGCCCGGCCCCGACAGCACCAGCGGAACCAGCATCAGCGCATACATCAGCGGCAATTTGTAGCCGTTGTCGCAGACGTTGTAGCCGTTGCCGCCATGCACCGACGCCCAGGCGACGATATCCAGGATCAGGAGCGACACCGCCCAGAAGCGGGTGCCGAGGCCGACGACCAGCGCCGCCGCGCCGATGAGTTCGGTCCAGGAAGCGAGAAACCAGCTGGCGTCGACCGGCACGATGCTGAAGGGAAACGGGAAGGCCTCCTGGATGTCGGCAAACCAGTTTTCGCCGCGCAGTTTTTCCAGGCCGGCGATGCCGAATTCATAGGCCAGCAGCAGGCGGATGCCGAGCAGGCCGATCCAGCTACCGGCCTGATCGATCCCGTTCAGGCCGCGCGCGACGCAGGAGGACGTGCATTTCATGGTGTGTTCCCTTGAGATGAGTGATAACCCTGAAGTCGGGCGGGTCACGCAATCCTTACAAGGCCGTAAAATTTCCGCATGGCCACACTTGAATCGCTCACCTTCGACAACGGCTTCGCCCGACTGCCGGAATCCTTTTATTCGCGCGTCTGCCCGACGCCGGTCCCCGACCCCTACCTGGTCTGCACCAGCCCAGAAGCGCTGGCGCTGCTCGACCTCGATGCCAGCGAAATCACGCGTCCCGAACTGATCGGGACGCTGGCGGGCAACCAGCTGCTGCCGGGGATGGACGCCATTGCCGCACTCTACGCCGGCCACCAGTTCGGCCACTACGTGCCGCAGCTGGGCGACGGCCGCGCGATCCTCTTGGGCGAAGTGAAGAATACGGCGGGCGAAGGCTGGGAAGTGCAGCTGAAGGGCGCCGGCCGCACCCCCTACTCGCGCGGCGGCGACGGCCGCGCCGTGCTGCGTTCCAGCATCCGCGAGTTTTTGTGCTCCGAGGCGATGCACGCGCTCGGCATCCCCACCACCCGCGCCCTTTGCATCGTCGGCAGCGACCGTCCGGTCTACCGCGAGGACGAGGAGACCGCCGCACTGGTGACGCGCCTGGCGCCCAGCTTCGTGCGCTTCGGCTCGTTCGAGGTGTTCTACTACCGCAACCAGATCGAGCCCATCAAACATCTGGCCGATTACGTCATCGCGCGCTACTACCCCGGGCTGGCCACGCTTTCTGACCCCTACCCCGAATTCCTGCGCCAGATCGCCTTGCGCACTGCCGAGCTGATGGCGCAGTGGCAGGCGGTCGGCTTCTCGCACGGGGTGATGAACACCGACAACATGTCCATCCTCGGCCTCACGCTCGACTATGGCCCGTTCGGCTTTCTCGACGCCTTCGACCCCGGCTACGTCTGCAACCATTCGGACACCGGCGGCCGCTACGCCTTCGACCAGCAGCCCGACGTGGCGGCGTGGAACATCACCAAGCTGGCGCAGGCGCTGGTGCCGCTGATGTCGGTGGAGACCGCGTCGCAAGCGATCGGCGAGTATCCGCAGGTGTTCGGAAAAGCCTATCTCGAACGCATGGCCGCCAAGTTCGGCCTGACGCCCGGCAGCGAGACCACCACGCTTGTCATGGACGCGCTGCAGCTCTTGGCGCAGAACCGGGTCGACTACACGATCTTCCTGCGGCGCCTGTGCGATTTCGACAGCGCCACGGGCGCCGTCAACGCGCCGCTGCGCGATCTCGTCCTCGACCGCGCGGCCTTCGACGCCTGGGCCGCGCGCTATGCC
>JBAVWB010000231.1:0-8364 GCA_049697615.1 Thiobacillus sp.
TCGATCTTGGCGGCATAGACGCTGACGTCATGCCGCATCAGCGTCTCCGCCACCGCAAACAGCAGGCCCCCGCGATCCGCGCAGGTGATCGACAGGATGTGGCCGCGCCCCTGCGCATCGGGTTCCAGCTTCACCGTCGTCGGGTAGGGGTGGTGGCGCTGGTGGCGCGACAGGCGGCCGCGCGGCACCGGCTGCATCGGGCGTGCCGGATCGAGATCACGTGCCAGTTCGTGCTCCACATAGCTCAGGAAGTCGCGGTAGTGAATGCCGCGATTGGCCAGGTCCATCACCTGAAAGCTGTCGAGTGCATAGCCATGGTTTGTCGTATGGATCTTGGCTTCGAGGATGGTGTACTGGATGCGGGCGAAAAAACCGCAGATGCGCGCGAAGATGTCGGCCCGGTCGGGTGCATAGACCATCACCTGGATGCCTTCGCCGGCGGGTGACAGTCGCGCGCGCACGACGGCATCGGGGCCGTCGGTACGGCGCCACAGCATGCGGGCCTGCCAGGCCATGTCGCGGGCGTCGAAGCGGACGAAGTAGCGTTCGTCGAGGTGCCGCCACAGCGCGTCGGCCGCGTCCGCCGGCAAGCCGTACAGCGCAAGATTGACGCGGGCCTCGTTCTGCTTGGCGGAGATGTCGGGGGGCGCAAGTTCATCGCCCGCCAGTTTCACCCTGGCCGCGTGATAGAGGTCTTCCAGCAGTTTGCCTTTCCAGGCATTCCACACCTTGGGGCTGGTGCCGCGGATGTCGGCCACGGTCAGCAGATACAGCGCCGTCAGGCGGCGCAGGGTGCCGACTTTTGCGGCGAAGGCGGCGATCACGTCGGGGTCGCTGATGTCCTCCTTCTGCGCGGTGCGCGACATCGCCAGATGCATGCTCACCAGCCAGGCGACCAGTTCGCTGTCCGGCTTGTCGAGGCCGTGCTGGCGGCAGAACCGACGCGCATCGGCGGCGCCGAGTTCGGAGTGGTCTCCGCCGCGGCCCTTCGCAATGTCGTGAAACAGGGCGGCCAGATACAGCAGTTCGGGCTTGTCGAAGGCGGCGATCAGCCGGCTGGCGAGCGGAAACTCGTGCGCCAGTTCCGGCACGGTGAAGCGCCGCATGTTGCGCAGCACGGTGAGGATATGCTCGTCCACCGTGTAGACGTGGAACAGGTCGTGCTGCATCTGTCCCACCACGCGGCCGAATGCCGGAATGTAGCGTGCCAGCAGCCCGTAGCGGTGCATGGCGCGCATCGCCCGGGTGATGCCGGTGGGTTGGCGCAGCAACGTCATGAACAGCGCACGGTGCGCGGGATCGGCACGGAAGGCGGCGTCGATGCGGGTGCTGCCGCGCCACAGCGCACGCAGCGTGGCCGGCTCGAAACCGGCCAGTTCAGGATGCTGGGCGTAGACGATGAAGATGCGCAGCAGGGCGTCGGGCTTGCGCTCGAACAGGTCGGGCTCGCGCGCTTCAAGCAGTCTGGCGCGCACCTGGAAATCGGCGTCGATCGATTTGGGGGGCGCCGTCATCGGGAACAGCCGCACCCGCAGTGACTGGATGAGAATGTCGTTGGCGCGCTGGATCAGCTTGGCGGCGCGGTAATAGCCCTGCATCAGGCGTTCGCCCGCGCGCTTGTTGGCGGTGGCAGCAAGCCCCAGGCGTTCGGCGAGCTCGGTCTGGTAATCGAAGGCCAGGCGGTCTTCGCGCCGCCGCGCCAGGATATGCAGATGAATCCGCAGGGCCGAAAGCGCGCGCTCCTCGCGCGCAATGCGGCGCGCCTCGGAGCGGGTCAAGAGGCCGGCGCGCGCGATGCCATTCCAGCCGTCCCGGATGCCGCAGGCCTGCGCCAGCCAGTGGATGGTGTGCAGGTCGCGCAGTCCGCCGGGGCTGTCCTTCAGGTTGGGTTCGAGCTTGTACGCGCTGTCGTCGAAGCGGGCATGGCGCGCCTGCTGCTCGGCCAGCTTGCCGTCGAAAAAATGCTGGGCGTCGAAACGCGCCCGAAAGCGGCGGTCGAACGCGTCGAACAGTGCGGCGGCGCCCCACACGAAGCGCGCTTCCAGCAGGTTGGTTTCCACCGTGATGTCGGCGTCGGCCTCGGCAATGCAGGCCTCGATGGTGCGCACGCTGTGGCCGATTTCCAGCCCGACATCCCAGCACGCCTGCACCCAGTTTTCCAGGATGGCCTGCTCTTCGGCAGTGGGGTCGTGCGGCAGTAACAACTGCACGTCGACGTCCGAGCCGGGGAACAGTTCGCCGCGTCCGTAACCGCCGACGGCGGCGAGGCAGAAACTGGCGGGCAGGACGAGGCGGTCGCTGATTTCCGCCAGCACGCCGTCCACCAGCGCGGCGTGGCGCGTCAGGTAGCGGCTGGCGGAGGATGTTTCAAGATAGGCCGCGGCGAGTGCTGCGCGGCCTGATTTGAGCCGCTCGCGAAGGTCGGCGAACGGCGGGTGACTCACGCGGCTTGGCGGATGTGGTCGGGAACGGCCGGGGTGCCGGACGACACGGTCAGCACTTCGTAGCCGCTGTCGGTGACCAGAATCGTGTGTTCCCACTGCGCCGACAGGCTGCGGTCCTTGGTGACGATAGTCCAGCCGTCCGGCATCTGGCGGATGTCGCGGCGGCCGGCATTGATCATCGGCTCGATGGTGAAGGTCATGCCGGGCGCCAGCAACAGGCCGGTGCCGGCCTTGCCGTAGTGCAGCACCTGCGGATCCTCGTGGAAATTGAGGCCGATGCCGTGGCCGCAGAATTCGCGCACCACGCTGTAGCCGTGGTTTTCGGCAAAGCGCTGGATCGCATGGCCGATGTCGCCCAGCCGCGCACCGGGCTTGACGTGGTCGATGCCGGTCCACATCGCCTCGTAGGTGATCTGGATCAGCCGCTTGGCCTGGATCGTCGCTTCGCCCACTGCGAACATGCGGCTGGTGTCGCCGTGCCAGCCGTCCTTGATCACGGTGATGTCGAGGTTCACGATGTCGCCGTTCTTCAGCAGCTTGTCGCTCGGCACGCCGTGGCACACCTGGTTGTTGACCGAAGTGCAGATCGACTTGGGGTAGGGCGCGTGGCCGGACGGCGCGTAGTTCAGCGGCGCCGGGATGGTGCCCTGGACGTTCACCATGTAGTCGTGGCACAGCCTGTCGAGTTCGCCCGTGGTGACGCCGGGTTTGACGAAGGGCGTGATGTAGTCGAGCACTTCCGAAGCGAGCCGGCCAGCGACGCGCATGCCTTCGATTTCGGCGCCGGTTTTGATGGTGACAGTCATGTAATGGATTAAGCGGGATCAAAGCCGCATTCTAGCGCCCCGGCACGCACCGGAAAAACCCTGCCGACGACAGCGTCAATATAAAAAAGGGGGGAGACCCCTTGCGCCCGGCCGGATGGGCCGGGCAGGCGAGCCTTGAAATAAGTGCCCGTTCGAATTAGAATCGCCGGCTGTCCGAAATGGTTCGGACAAATTCGCACACCTGTCATTAAAGGGTGGCGGCGCGTCGGACACACTCACGCGCGGCTGCTGACGGGTGGAGGCTCAACCCTTTAGGAGATTGTCATGTCTATTACCATGCGCCAAATGCTGGAAGCCGGTGTCCACTTCGGTCACCAGACCCGCTTCTGGAATCCCAAGATGGCCCCGTTCATTTTCGGCCATCGCAACAAGATTCATATCGTCAACCTGGAAAAGTCGCTGCCGCTGTTCCAGGACGCACAAAAGTTCGTCCGTCAACTCGCTGCCAACAAGGGCAACGTGCTGTTCGTCGGCACCAAGCGCGCCGCGCGTGAAATCGTCCGCGAGGAAGCCGAGCGTGCCGGCATGCCTTACGTCGACAACCGCTGGCTGGGCGGCATGCTGACCAACTTCAAGACGGTCAAGCAGTCGATCAAGCGCCTGAACGATCTGGAAGCCAACCTGGCCGAGCCGGGTCGCCTGTCGAAGAAGGAAACCCTCACCGTTCAGCGCGAAGTCGACAAGCTGAACCGCAGCCTGGGCGGCATCCGCGAAATGGGCGGCCTGCCCGATGCACTGTTCATCATCGACGTCGGCTACCAGAAGGGCGCCGTGGTCGAGGCCAAGAAGCTGGGCATCCCGGTGATCGGCGTGGTCGACACCAACAACAGCCCGGAAGGCGTGGACTACATCATCCCCGGCAACGACGACTCGGCACGCGCGATCCGCCTGTACGCCCGTGGCATGGCCGATGCAGCGCTGGAAGGCCGTGCTCAGGTCATGAGCGAACTCGTCGGCGGTGAAGAGTTCATCGAGGTTGAAGAAGAAGCTGCGCCCGCTGCCGAATAAGCACGACGCAAGCAACATCGCCGGAACCGGGTTCCGGCGAGCGGATTTTGAGGAGGGGCGATGGCCCCTCTTTCTGTATTGAAGAAACTGGATAGGAGCACGAAATGGCAGAAATCACAGCAGGCATGGTCAAGGAGCTGCGCGAAAAAACCGACGCGCCGATGATGGATTGCAAGAAGGCACTGACGGAAGCCGGCGGCGACATGCAGAAAGCGGAAGAAATCCTGCGCGTACGCTTCGGCAACAAGGCTGCCAAGAGCGCCGGCCGCGTGGCGGCTGAAGGCGTGGTGACCATCGCCATCAGTGCCGACGGCAAGTCGGCCGCCATGGTGGAAGTCAACTGCGAAACCGACTTCGTGGCGAAGAACGACGATTTTCTGGCGATCTCCAACGCGCTGGCCGAGATGGTCCTGAACCAGAACCCGGCCGACGTCGCCGCGCTGTCCGCGCTGCCTTACAAGGGCACCACGGTGGAAGCCTTCCGCACCGAACTGGTCGGCAAGATCGGCGAGAACATGTCGGTGCGCCGTTTCGTGCGCCTGGATGGCCAGGGCAAGTTCGCCAACTACATTCACAGCGGCAAGATCGGCGTGCTGGTCGACGTGACCGGTGACGAAGCGCTCGCGCGCGACATCGCCATGCACATTGCGGCGTCCAAGCCGAAGTCGCTGGACGCGTCCGGCGTGCCGCAGGAACTCCTGGATACCGAGCGCCGCGTCGCGATCGAGAAGGCCAAGGAAGCCGGCAAGCCGGAAGCCATGCTGGAAAAGATCGCCGAAGGCACGGTGCAGAAATACCTCAAGGAAGTCACCCTGCTGTCGCAACCCTTCGTCAAGGACGACAAGCAGACCGTCGAGCAGGTGCTGAAGTCGAAGAATTCGCAGTGCCACGGCTTCATGATGTACGTGGTGGGCGAGGGCATCGAGAAGAAGGTGTCCGACTTCGCAGCTGAAGTGGCTGCCGCGTCCAAGGTCTGACCGGATGGCGCCTGCCCGACGGATCCTGCTGAAGCTGTCCGGCGAGGCCCTGATGGGGCCGGACAGCTTTGGCTATCACGCTGAAACCATGGCCGGCTTCGTCGGCCAGATTCGCGAAGTGGTGGCATTGGGGGTGCAGGTCGGCATCGTGGTCGGCGGCGGCAACCTGTTCCGCGGCGCCACCGGTGCCCTGTCCGGAATGAACCGCGCCAGCGCGGATTCGATGGGCATGCTGGCAACCGTGATGAATGCGCTGGCACTGAAGGATGCGCTGCAGCAGGCAGGGGTGGATGCGCGGGTGCAAACTGCAGTCAGCATTGCCCATGTCGGTGACGATTTCGATCGGGATGCGGCGGTACGGCATCTTGAAGTGGGGCGCGTGGTGATTTTCGGCGGTGGAACGGGCAATCCGTTCTTCACCACCGATACCGCGGCGGCCCTGCGTGCGGCGGAGATCGGCGCCGACCTGCTGCTGAAGGCGACCAAGGTCGACGGCGTCTACACGGCCGATCCGAAGAAGGATGCTGCTGCCCGTCGCTACGAGACGCTGAGTTTCGACGAGGCGATCGCCAACAATCTTGCGGTGCTCGATACCGCCGCTTTTGCCTTGTGCCGCGAGCAGAACCTGAATCTGGTCGTGTTCAATGTTTTCAAGCCCGGCGCGCTGAAGCGCGTGGTGATGGGCGAGGACGAAGGCACGCGGGTGACCCTGAGTTCGTGATCCTAAGTTGAGGAGTTGATATGGCTGAAACCACCATCGCCGAGATCAAGCAATCTGCTGAACAGAAAATGGGCAAGACGCTGGAAGCGTTGAAAAACGATCTGGCCAAGGTGCGCACCGGGCGCGCTCACACCGGCATTCTCGACCACGTCATGGTCGACTATTACGGCAATCCGACCGCGATCCCGCAGGTGGCCAACGTGTCGCTGGTCGACAGCCGCACTATCGGCGTGCAGCCGTGGGAAAAGAACATGGTTGCCAAGGTCGAGAAGGCCATCCGCGATTCCGATCTCGGCCTCAACCCGTCCACCTATGGCGACATCATCCGGGTGCCGACGCCCTCGCTGACCGAGGAGCGCCGCCGCGACCTGATCAAGGTGGTGCGCAACGAAGCCGAAGGCGCGCGGGTTGCAGTGCGCAATATCCGCCGCGATGCCAACGGCACCGTGAAAGATATGGTCAAGGCCAAGACCGCGACCGAGGACGAGGAGCGCCGCACCCAGGACGAGGTGCAGAAGCTGACCGACAAGTTCATCGGCGAAATCGACAAGATGCTGGCCGACAAAGAGAAAGACCTGCTCGCAGTCTGAGCTGATCCTGCGTGTCCACCCTGACCAAGCAAGCGATCCCCGAAACTGCCGATGTGCCGCGACACATCGCCATCATCATGGATGGCAATGGGCGCTGGGCGAAGCGCCGGTTGATGCCGCGCGTCGCCGGGCATCGCAAGGGGGTCGAGGCGCTGCGCGGGGTGATTCGCATCTGTGCCGAGCGCGGCGTGTCGCACCTCACCGTATTTGCCTTCAGTTCTGAAAACTGGCGACGTCCGCAGGAAGAGGTCACCCTGCTGATGGAACTGTTCCTGCGCGCGCTCGAAAACGAAGTCGCGCGGCTGCACGAAAACGACATCCGCTTTCGCGTCATCGGCGACCTGTCGGGTTTTTCCGAGCGCATCCAGACCCTGATCCGCGACGCCGAGACGCTGACGCGCAACAACACCCGTCTCACCTTCACCGTGGCCGCCAATTACGGCGGTCGCTGGGATATCGTGCAGGCGGTGAAGAAGCTGATGGCGGCGGGGGTGTCGCCTGAGGCGGTGGATGAGAACGCGCTGGTCCAGCACCTGAGCATGGCCGACATGCCGGAGCCTGACCTGTTCATCCGAACCGGCGGCGAGCAGCGCATCAGCAATTTCCTGTTGTGGCAGCTGGCCTATACGGAACTGTATTTCACCGACGCGCTGTGGCCCGATTTCGACGCGACGGCGCTGGATCAGGCGATCGCGTCCTACCGCGCCCGCGAACGCCGCTTTGGCCGAACCAGCGAGCAGGTTCAAACCCTGTCGTGACGCATTTCAGGGCACCGAAACGATGACGCCATTGGCCCGCCGGGTGCTCACCGCCATGCTGTTGCTGGCCGTGTTTGTGCCTGCCGCGCTGTGGGCGCCTGCGTGGTTGTGGATGATCCTGATGGCAGGGGTCGTTGGCGCAGCCGCTTACGAATGGGCGCGTCTGAGCCATTTTCCGCCGCTGTCTGCGCGAGTCTATGCAGCGCTGCTGGCGTTCGCTGCGCTGGCCCTGCCGTATGGGCTGGCTGCAGACTGGCCAACTTTCCAGATCGGTTTGATCGTGCTGGCCGTCGCCTTCTGGGTGCTGGTCGTGCCGCTTTGGCTGCTGGGGGGCTGGCGGGCCGAGCCGCCTTTTGTGCGCGCTGTGGTCGGCGTGGCGGTGCTGTTGCCGACCTGGGCGGCATTGCTGTATCTGCATGCGCGCGGCCCCGGTGTGTTGCTGGGGGTGTTGGCGGTCGTCTGGATTGCCGATACCGCTGCCTATTTCGCCGGCCGCCAGTTTGGCCGTCACAAGCTCGCCCCCACCATCAGCCCCGGCAAGACCTGGGAAGGCGTGGCAGGTGCGCTCGCCGCGCTCGCGCTGTATGCCGGCGCCTTGAGCCTGCTGGCCGGGCTGCCGCTGCTGTCGCTTTTTCTGATGCTGTCCGCGCTGCTGTATCTGTCGGTGCTGGGCGACCTGTTCGAATCCTGGATCAAGCGCGTCTCCGGCATGAAGGACAGCGGCCACATGCTGCCCGGGCACGGCGGCGTGCTCGACCGTATCGATGCGCTGACATCCACCCTGCCGATCGCTACCGGCATGCTGATGTGGCTGGAGCGTTCCGTATGAATGCACGCGGAATGAAGCCGCGCGTCCTCACCGTCCTCGGCGCCACCGGCACCATCGGCGTCAACACCCTCGATGTGGTGGCGCGCCATCCCGACCGGTTCGAAATCTTCGCCCTGACCGGCGCCACCCAGGTCGATCGCATGCTCGAGCAGTGCCGCGCCCATCGTCCGCGCTTTGCGGTGATGAGCGAACCGGCGGCCGCCGCAGCCC
>JBAVWB010000232.1:0-19198 GCA_049697615.1 Thiobacillus sp.
CCACCATCCTTGACAAGATTGCCGCCTATAAGCGCGAGGAAGTGGCCAGGGCCAAAACAGCCATTCCGCCGGCGCAGCTTGAATCTCTCGCCAAAAACGCCCCACCCGTGCGCCGCTTTCATACAGCACTTCAAAACAAAATCGCCGCGGGTCACTGGGCGCTGATTGCCGAAATCAAGAAAGCCAGCCCGTCCAAGGGCGTGATCCGGCCCGATTTTCATCCGGCCGAGATCGCGGTCAGCTACCAGGCCGGTGGCGCGGCGTGCCTGTCGGTGCTGACCGATCGCGATTACTTCCAGGGCAGCACCGAGTATCTGCAGGCGGCCCGCGCTGCCTGCACACTGCCGGTGCTGCGCAAGGATTTCATCATCGATACCTACCAGGTCTATGAAGCGCGCGCGATGGAAGCGGACTGCATTTTATTGATCGTCGCCGCGCTGGAATTGCCGGCGATGCAGGCGCTGGAAGCGCTGGCGCACGAGTTGGGCATGGCCGTGCTGGTGGAATCGCACAACGCCGAAGAACTCGACGCCGCCCTGCATTTGACGACGCCGCTCATGGGAATCAACAACCGCAACCTGCGCACGTTCGAGGTCAGCCTCGACACCACGCTGGCCTTGCTGCCGAAAATCGGCAGCGACCGCATCGTCATCACCGAATCGGGCATCCTCGCGCCGGCCGATGTCGCGAAGATGCGCAGCCATCAGGTCAACGGATTTTTGGTGGGCGAGGCCTTCATGCGCGCCGCTGATCCGGGCGCCGAACTGGCGCGGCTGTTCGCCTGAACCAGCCTCAAGCGAAAGGCGTGTAGGAGCGGCGCCCTCGCCGCGATTACGCACCGGTGCAAGCTCCACGGCATCGGGCCGAGGGCGGCCCTCCTACATGCGCGTCAGCGCTTGCCGCCGAATAGGCTGCCCAGCACCCCGCGGATAATGGCGCGGCCGACCTGGCTGCCGATGGAACGGGCCGCGGATTTTGCCAGCGCCTCGACCGCGCCTTCGCGGCGTCCGCCGCGTCCGCCGAGAATGTCCCCCAGCACGCCGCCTGCCCCGCCGCTCGATGTCTGTTCCGTCTTGGCCTGCTTGGCCGCGGCTTCCGCGGCGGCTGCCTGCGTCGCCTGCTCTGCGCGCGCCTTGAGGATTTCATGGGCGGATTCGCGGTCGATGGTCTTGTCGTAGACGCCGGCCACCAGCGAGGTCTGCATCAGCCGCCGGCGCTGGGCGTCGGTGATCGGTCCGATCTGCCCCTGCGGCGGCACGATGTAGGCGCGCTCGACCACGCCGGGGCGGCCCTTGGCGTCGAGGAAGGACACCAGTGCTTCGCCCACGCCGAGCTCGGTGATGACGCTGGCTTCATCCAGATTCGGGTTGTCGCGCATGGTCTCGGCCGCGGCCTTGACCGCTTTCTGGTCGCGCGGCGAGAAGGCGCGCAGCGCGTGCTGCACCCGGTTGCCGAGCTGCGACAGCACCTTGTCCGGCACGTCGGCCGGGTTCTGAGTGACGAAGTACACGCCCACGCCTTTGGATCGGATCAGCCGCACCACCTGCTCGATTTTCTCCACCAGCGCATCGGGCGCATCGCTGAACAACAGGTGCGCCTCGTCGAAGAAGAACACCAGTTTGGGCTTGTCGAGGTCGCCGGCTTCGGGCAGGTTCTCGAACAGTTCTGCCAGCAGCCACAGCAGCAGCGTGGCGTATAGCTTCGGTGACTGCATCAGCTTGTCGGCCGCCAGGATGTTGATGATGCCCTGTCCACGGTCGGTCTGGATCAGGTCGTCGATGTTGAGCATCGGCTCACCGAATATCTGCTCGCCGCCCTGCGACTCCAGCGCCAGGAGGCCACGCTGGATCGCGCCGATCGACGCAGAGGACACATTGCCGTACTCGGTGGTGAACTGCTTCGCGTTGTCGCCGACGAAGGCGAGCATGGTGCGCAGGTCTTTCAGGTCGAGCAGCAGGAGGCCATTGTCGTCGGCCACCTTGAATACCAGGTTGAGCACGCCTGCCTGGGTGTCGTTGAGATCCAGCATGCGCGAGAGCAGCAAGGGCCCCATGTCCGACACGGTGGCGCGCACCGGGTGGCCGGCCTCGCCGAACGGGTCCCACAGCGTGACCGGATAGCCCCGATGTTCGAAGCCCTCGAGCTTGAGCAGTTCGATCCGCTCGGTCACCTTGGCGTTGCCGCCGCCCGGCTGCGAAATGCCCGACAGGTCGCCCTTTACGTCCGACATGAAGCACGGCACGCCGATGCGGGAAAAATGCTCGGCCAGGGTCTGCAGGGTGACGGTCTTGCCGGTTCCGGTGGCGCCGGTGATGAGGCCGTGGCGGTTGGCCATCTGAGGCAGCAGGTGGAGATCCACGGTGGCGTTGCGGGCGATGAGCAGCGGTTCGGTCATGGCGGTTCCTGATCGGGGGATGCAAAGATTTTAGCGGGTTCGGCAACGCGGGCGATCACACACTAAATAGAAGTAAGTGCTAATGTTTTATTGGTATCGTAGGATCTCAAAATCAGGGGGCACGTTGTGGCAGCGGAACAGCGAACACATGAAATCGTCATCGTGGGCGGCGGCGCCGGCGGTCTGGAACTCGCCACCCGGCTGGGCGACAAGCTGGGAAAGAGGAAACGCGCGCATGTCACCCTGATCGACGCTTCGCCCTCGCACCTGTGGAAACCGCTGCTGTACGAAGTGGCGGCGGGCAGCCTCGATTCGTATGCCGAACGGCTGGAATATCTGGCGCAGGGGCACTGGCATCACTTCCGCTTCCGCCTCGGGCGCATGGACGGGCTCGACCGCGCGCGGCAGGAAGTCAGCGTCGCGCCGACGCTGGACGACGACGGCATCGAGATCATCCCGCGCCGCAGCTTCCGTTACGACACCCTGATCATCGCGGTCGGCTCGGTCGGCAACGACTTCGGCGTGCCGGGCGTGAAAGCGCATTGCATCATGCTCGACACCCCCGAGCAGGCGCGCGAATTCCACCGCCATCACATCAACGCCTGCCTGCGCGCGCACACCCAGCACAGAGAAGTCACGCCCGGCCAGCTCACTGTAGGCATCGTCGGCGCCGGCGCCACCGGCGTCGAGCTTGCGGCCGAACTGCACGACACCACGCGCGAGTTGTCGGCCTACGGCCTGGAAAAAATCGATCCCGACAAGAATCTGAAGCTGCTCATCGTCGAAGCCTCCGACCGCATCCTGCCGGGACTGCCGCCGCGCCTGTCGGCCGCCGCTGCCGAACGCCTGGCCGAACTCGGGGTGGAAATGCATACCCGCGAGCGCATCGTCGAGGTGCGCGCCGAGGGCATGCTCACCGCCGACGGCAAGTTCATCCCCGCCAGCATGATGGTGTGGTCGGCCGGCATCAAGGCGCCGGATTTCCTGAAAGACCTGGACGGCCTGGAGACCAACCGCCTCAATCAGTTGGTCGTGCGCCCCACCTTGCAGACCACGCGCGACGACAACATCTTTGCGCTGGGCGATTGCGCCGCCTGCCCGATGCCGAATGGCAGCAACGTGCCGCCGCGTGCGCAGGCCGCGCACCAGCAGGCGTCACTGATGGCGAAGGCGATCTGCCGGCGTTTTCGCGGCAAGCCGCTGCTGGAGTATGTCTACCGTGACTACGGCTCGCTGGTGGCGCTGGGCCGCTTCTCCACCGTCGGCAACCTGATGGGCGCGCTGACCGGCGGCAGCATCATGATCGAAGGCACGATGGCGCGGCTGGTGTACTGGTCGCTGCACAAGATGCACGAGATTGCGCTGCACGGCTGGTTCAAGACTGCGCTCACGACCTATGCCCACTTCATCAGCACGCCGACGCGGGCGCGGATCAAGCTGCACTGATGAATCCGTCATCGCGAGGAGCGCAGCGACGCGGCAATCCAGAGGCCCGTTGCACCTGCGGACATTCTGGATTGCTTCCCGCCGCGCTTCGCTCGCGGTCGCAATGACGCAGTCCTGGCGCTAGTCGTTCCACAGCCACGCCGCGCCACGCACGCCGCTGGAATCGCCGTACTTCGGCGGCACCAGCTTCGTGTCGACGCGGTCGGAAAACACATAGCGCGGCCACAGCCGTGGCACGGTGTCATACAGCCGGGCGATGTTGGAGAGCCCGCCGCCGAGCACGATGACGTCGGGATCGATGAGGTTGATCACCCCGGCCAGCGCGCGCGCCAGCCGTTCCTCGTAGCGCGCCAGCGTTGCGCTGCAGGGGCCGTAGCCCGCATTCGCCAGCCGCACGATTTCGTGCGCCGGCAGGTCTTCGCCGCCGTAGCGCACGTGGTCGGCCGCCAGCGCAGGGCCGGAGAGCCAGGTTTCGATGCAGCCTTTCTTGCCGCAGTAGCAGGCCGGCGCGGCTTCGAGTTCGCGCGGGCTTGGCCAGGGGTGCAGGATGGATTCGCCGGTGGCGGGGTGCTGCCCGGTAGGAGCACGGTCTGCCTGCGCATGGGCGAACTGGAAATAGGGCAGGGGCGAGTGCCCCCATTCGCCGGCGATCGCGTTGGCGCCCCTGAGCAGGTGCCCGCGCACCACCACGCCGCCGCCGACGCCGGTGCCCAGAATCACCCCGAACACCGTGTCCGCCCCGGCGGCGGCGCCATCGACCGCTTCCGACAGCGCAAAGCAGTCTGCGTCGTTGGCGAGCCGCACTTCGCGGCTCAGCGCGCGTTCGAGGTCTTCCTGCAGCGGCCGGCCGTTGAGGCAGGTCGAGTTGCAGTTCTTCATCAGTCCGCTGGTGGGCGAGATGGCGCCGGGGGTGCCGACGCCGATGCTGCCGGCCTGCCCGAGTTCAACCTCGGCCTGGTGTACCAGCGCGGCGACCGCGGCGATGGTGGCCAGGTAGTCGTCCTGCGGGGTCGGTACGCGGCGGCGCAGGATTTCCTGGCCGCCGGCGTCGAGCGCGATCAGTTCGATTTTGGTGCCGCCGAGGTCGATGCCGAAACGTAGAGTGGGTGCCACGGTGTAAAATCTCCGGCTATTCAATTTGCGTTGGAATCAACATGGCAGGACATTCGAAGTGGGCCAACATCCAGCACCGCAAGGGGCGCCAGGATGCCAAGCGCGGCAAGATATTCACCAAGCTTATCAAGGAAATCACCGTGGCCGCCAAAATGGGCGGCGGTGACCCCGCGATGAACCCGCGCCTGCGGCTGGCGATCGAGAAGGGCAAGGCCGAGTCGTTGCCGAAGGACAACATCGAGAATGCGATCAAGCGCGGCACCGGCCAGCTCGAAGGCGTGAACTACGAGGAAGCGCGCTACGAAGGCTACGGCATCGGCGGCGTCGCTGTGATGGTGGACTGCCTCACCGACAACAAGGTCCGCACCGTCGCCGACGTGCGCCACGCCTTCGTCAAGCACGGTGGCAACATGGGTACCGACGGCTGCGTCGCATTCCAGTTCAAGCACTGCGGCCAGATCATCCTGGAACCGGGGGCGAGCGAGGACGCGGTGATGGAAGCCGCGCTCGACGCCGGCGCCGAGGACATCATCCCCAACGAGGACGGCTCGATCGAAGTGCTGACTTCGCCCGATCCCAAGGCATTCGAGGCGGTGAAGGAGGCGCTGGAAAAGGCCGGCTTCAAGCCGGCGGTCGCCGAGATCACCATGCGTCCCGAAGCCGAGACCGAACTCGCTGGCGACGACGCGGTAAAGATGCAGAAGATCCTCGACGCGCTCGATTCGCTCGACGACGTGCAGGATGTCTACACCAACGCCGTGTTGCCTGAGTGAGTCTTGCCTGCTAGAGTGGTCAGAATTAAATGACCACTTGGAGCTGTCGTGGAGCTGCCCGCAACCGAATTCAAGGCCAAATGTCTGGCCTATCTTGATCAGGTGGCGCAGACGCACGCCAGCATCACGCTGACCAAGCACGGCCGCCCGGTTGCCCGGCTGGTGCCGATGGAGGAAGTCGAACCCGTCCTGTTCGGACGCCTCGCGGGCACGGTGCAGATTCGGGGGGACCTCATTGCCCCGATCGACGAAACCTGGGAAGCCGATGTCTGACGCCGGACTGGTGATCGACACCCATGTCTGGTTGTGGCTCGAAGCCGAGCCCGACCGCTTGGGCGAACCGGCACGCGCGCGCATCGAACAGGCGGCGCGGGCGGGAAAACTGTGGGTTTCGGTGATGTCGGTGTGGGAGATCGGGATGCTGGTGGCCAAGGACCGTATTCGTCTTTCCATGCCGGTAGACGAGTGGGTGCGCCAGGCGTCGGCCACGCCCGGGATGCAGATGCTGGGCGTGATTCCGGAGATTGCACTGGAGTCGACACGGCTTCCCGATGCCCCCCATGGCGATCCCGTTGATCGTCTGTTGATGGCAAGTGCGCGGCTTCACAATCTTACGCTGGTGACAGCGGACGAGAAAATTCTGGCCTATGCCCAACAAGGGCATTTGAAGGCGTTGAAAGCGTGAGCGGCATTCGCATCCTGGGTATCGACCCCGGCCTGCGCCTCACCGGCTTCGGCGTGATCGAGCAGACCGGCCAGAAGCTGGCCTATGTCGCCAGCGGCGTGATCAAGAGCGGCGAGGGCAGTCTGCCGCAGCGGCTGGGCGTGCTGTTCGCCGGGCTGAACGAAGTGATCGCCACCTGGCAGCCCGACACCTGCGCGGTGGAGATTGTCTTCGTCAACGTCAACCCGCAATCGACGCTGCTGCTCGGGCAGGCGCGCGGGGCGGCGATCTGCGCCGCCGTGTCGCGTGAACTGACGGTGGCGGAATACACGGCGCTGCAGATCAAGCAGGCCGTGGTCGGCCACGGCAAGGCCGCCAAGGAGCAGGTGCAGGAAATGGTCAAGCGCCTGCTGGGCCTGCCTGTCGCACCCACCGCCGACGCCGCCGACGCGCTCGCCTGTGCCATCACCCATGCGCATGGCAGCAGGCTGGGTGCGCATTCCACGGCGGGCTATCGCGTGAAAGGCGGGCGGCTGGTATGAAACTCTCATCCCCGCCTGGCTGATTGTTGCCGTTAAAGGAATATTCATGATCGGACGCGCCAAATGATCGGACGTATTTGCGGCATGCTTGCCGCCAAGCAGCCGCCGCAGGTGCTGGTGGATGTGAACGGTGTCGGCTATGAGATCGACGTGCCGATGAGCACGTTCTACAACCTTCCCGCCATCGGCGAGAAGGTATGCCTGCTGACCCATCTGGCGATCCGCGAGGATGCGCATCTGCTGTATGGCTTCGGCAGCGATATCGAGCGCACGGCTTTTCGCGAACTGTTGAAGGTTTCCGGCATCGGCGCCAAGACCGCCCTGTCGGTGCTGTCCGGATTGTCGGTCAACGATCTGTCGGCGGCGATTGCCGCGCAGGAAATCGGCCGCATCGTGAAGGTGCCCGGCATCGGCAAGAAAACCGCAGAGCGCCTGCTGCTCGAACTCAAGGGCAAGCCGGTGTTCGCCGGCGCCATCGCCACTTCGGAATCCGCCGGGGTCTCGGACGATGTGCGTCAGGCGCTGCTGGCGCTGGGCTACAACGAGCGCGAGACCACCGAAGCCGTGCGCAAGCTGCCGCCCGATCTGTCGGTGGGCGAGGCGATCCGGCAGGCCTTGCGCATCCTGTCTAAAACCTGACGCGCCATGTCGACATCCATGCCGAAGCGTCGGTCTTCTGCGTCCCTGCAGCGCAACTCCCTGTGGCTGATGCTGAGCGTGGTGGGTCTGTTCGCGTCCGGCATTGCCCTGAGCCTGTGGTTCAGCCTGCAGACCAGTGCGCAGGCTGAACAGCGCCTGCTGGAACTGAACGCCGCGCAGACGCGCGTCAGCCTGGTCCGGCTGCTGGATTACTACCACCAGCTGATCGAGAACGCTGCGCGTGACCCCGAGATCGCTGACCTGATGCGCGTCGGATCGATCGAGGAGCAGCAGGAGTGGGCGCTTTCCCGGCAACGCCTGTTGCCCGATCTGCTGGGACTGGCGCTGGTGAGCACGCATGGCGAAGTGCTGGGCGAGGCCGCATCGCTGCGCGTCGGACCGCGCTGCGAACAGGACATGCAGCGCCCCGACACCCTGAAGAACGTGCAGCCGCTGCTGCACCGCGATGTGGCGGGCTATGAGCACGTCGACCTGGTATCGGCGGTGCATGAAACGGACGGCCAGATTCTGGGCGGGCTCTTTTTAAGCGTGAGGCTGACCCAGCTGCAGCGTGTGATTGATGACTCCATTCATCCGGGTTATGCGCTCGTCATCCTCGACGCGGCGGGCAAACAGATCGTGCGCCAGGGCGCGGTGGAGGGGCCGCTGCGCGAAGTCCGGCTGGATATTCCCGATACCGGCTGGACGCTGCTCGCCCAGGCACCCGCGAAAACACTCACGCGTGACGGCGAGGTCCAGCTCCTGGTCGGATTGCTGACACTCGGAGCGGTGCTGCTGCTGATGGCTAAGTACATGCTGCGGCTGCGCCGAACCATACTGCGTGATATCCATGCCACGCGCGACGCCTTGACCGCGCTGGCAGGGGAACAGGCGGTTCCCGTGATCGTGCCGCACTATGTCGAATTCGAGCCGGCCGCTTCCGATATCAACCGCATCGCCCTGCACTTGCAGGATCAGCGTGCCCGGCTGGAGCATCTGAGCCTGACGGATCCGCTCACCGGTTTGCCTAACCGGCGTGCATTCGAGACCCGTTTTTCCCAGGTGCAGGGGCTGGCCGAAAGGCAGCATCCGGTGTCGCTGGTGCTGCTCGATATCGACAGCTTCAAGCGCGTCAACGATCAATACGGCCATGGCGTGGGCGACCAGGTTTTGCTGGCGCTGGCACGGTCCCTGAAAGCGCTGACCCGACGTGCCGATCTGGCGGCACGTCTGGCCGGGGACGAGTTTGTGGTGCTGTTGTCGGGGCTTGATGTCTCGGGGGTGGACGCGTGGTATCAGCGCCTGAGCGATCATTTCAGGGGCGAGCTGAACGCCTTTGACCTGGACCTGCAAACCGGCCTCAGTGCGGGGCAAACCTGGCTGGGCAGCGAGCACGGCGACACCATGAGCGAGGCGCTCGCGCGCGCCGACCATGCGCTCTATCAGGCGAAGGCGCGCGGTCGCGGCCAGCTGGTGCTGGCTACCGCGCCTGCAGTTGACGGCACGGAGTAGAATTCCGCCTTGTCCGTCCCACCGCCTCCGGCGTCATGATCGAAACCGACCGTCTCATTGCCCCCGCCGCCGTCAGTCCTGTCGAGGAACAGATCGAACGTGCGCTGCGCCCCCGCACGCTGGCTGAATACGTCGGCCAGGCGAAGGCGCGCGAGCAGCTCGAAATCTTCATCCATGCCGCGCGCAACCGCAGCGAGGCGCTCGACCACGTGCTGCTGTTCGGCCCGCCGGGGCTGGGCAAGACCACGCTGGCGCACATCATCGCGCGCGAGATGGGCGTCAACCTGCGCCAGACCTCGGGCCCCGTGCTCGAACGCGCCGGCGACCTGGCCGCGCTCCTGACCAACCTGGAGCCGCACGACGTGCTGTTCATCGACGAGATCCATCGCCTGAGTCCGGTGGTCGAGGAGGTGCTCTACCCCGCGCTGGAGGATTTCCAGATCGACATCATGATCGGCGAGGGTCCGGCCGCGCGCTCGGTCAAGCTCGACCTGCCGCCTTTTACCCTGGTCGGCGCCACCACGCGCGCCGGCATGCTGACCAATCCGCTGCGCGACCGCTTCGGCATCGTGGCGCGGCTGGAGTTCTATTCGGCGGAGGAGCTCGGCTTCATCGTCCACCGTTCGGCGGGCCTCTTGCAGATGAATCTGGAAGAGGCCGGCGCGCTGGAGATCGCCCGCCGTTCGCGTGGTACCCCGCGCATCGCCAACCGCCTGCTGCGGCGGGTGCGCGACTACGCGGAGGTCAAGGCGGGCGGGCAGGCCACCGGCGCGGTGGCCGATGCGGCGCTGGTGATGCTCGACGTCGACCGGGCCGGACTCGACGTGATGGACCGCAAGCTCCTGTCGGCGGTGATCGAGAAATTCATGGGCGGGCCGGTCGGACTCGACAACCTCGCCGCAGCCATCGGCGAGGAGCGCGACACCATCGAGGATGTGCTCGAACCCTTCCTCATCCAGCAGGGCTATTTGCAGCGCACCCCGCGCGGCCGCATCGCCACCCCGCTGGCGTATCGGCACCTCGGCATCGCCTCGCCGTCCGGCGAAGCTGGAGCGGATCTGTTTTGAGCCTGACGTTTCACTGGCCGGTCCGCGTGTACTGGGAAGACACCGACGCCGGCGGCGTGGTGTATTACGCCAACTATCTCAAGTTCATGGAACGCGCGCGCAGCGAATGGCTGCGCAGCTTCGGCTTCGAGCAGGACGTGCTGCGCGACGAGGCGGGGGTCGTGTTCGTGGTGCGGCGGGTAGAGATCGATTACCTGGCGCCGGCGCGCTTCAACGACCAGCTCGATGTGGCAGTCAGTCTGCACGAAGCCGGACGCGCCAGCTTCGTCGTGCGGCAGGAACTTTTGCGCGGCGAAACCCGTCTGGCAGAGGCAGTCGTCACGCTGGCCTGCGTCGATGCGGCCCAATTCAAACCCGTTAAAATACCCGCGCCCATCCTTCAAGCCCTGACCCAAGCTACGTGAACCCCGAACTCAGTCAAGACCTCTCGCTGCTCCAACTGGTTATCCACGCTTCGTTGCCGGTGCAGATCGTCATGCTGCTGCTGCTCGGCGCATCGCTGATGTCGTGGTGGTTTATTTTCATCAAGCTGTTCACCCTCAAGCGCGCCCTGCGCGTGACCGACCGCTTCGAGCAGGAATTCTGGGCCGGCGGCGACATCAACGCCATGTACCAGCGGGTGGCCGCCGAACGCGAAAGCGCGGGGGAAATGGAGCGCATCTTCGCAGCCGGTTTCAGCGAATTCATGAAGCTGCGGCAGCAGGCCGGGCTGTCGCTCAATGTCGTGATCGACGGCACCCGCCGCGCCATGCGCGCCACCTATCAGCGCGAACTCGACGGCCTCGAGTCGCACCTTTCGTTTCTTGCCACCGTCGGTTCGGTTTCGCCCTACGTCGGCCTGTTCGGCACCGTGTGGGGCATCATGATCGCCTTCCTGGGGCTGTCGAGTGTTGCGCAGGCCACGCTGGCGCAGGTCGCGCCCGGCATCGCCGAAGCATTGATCGCGACCGCCATGGGCCTGTTCGCCGCCATTCCCGCCGTGGTCGGCTACAACCGCTACACCCACGACATCGACCGCCTGTCCAACCGCATGGAAAGCTTCATGGAGGAGTTTTCCAACATCCTGCAGCGGCAGACATCCAAGACCGCGTAAACCCATGGCACGCATCCGCAAGCAAATCGCCCAGATCAACGTCGTGCCGATGATCGACGTGATGCTGGTGCTGCTCGTCATCTTCATGGTGACCGCGCCCTTCATCAACCCCGGCCAGGTCGAACTGCCGAGCGTCGGCAAGACGGCGCAGACGCCGGCCCAGCCGCTCGAAGTCATCATCAAGGAATCGGGCGAATACCGGCTGCGCGACCGTGCTGCGGGCGGCGAGGAGCGGGGGGTGGCGAAGTCGGCGCTGGCTGCCGAAGTCGCCGCCCTGCATCGCGCGGCGCCGGACCAGCCGGTGGTCATCGCGGCGGACAGGAATGTCCGCTACGAGGAAGTGATGCATACGATGACCATCCTGCAGCAGGCGCAGATCACCCGTATCGGCCTGCTCGCCCGCCCGGCGCCATGAACCTTCCGGCAGACGGGCCTTTCGTCTCCCGCCCCGCCCCCAAACTCGCAGCCGGCGCCATGGCATTGGGCGTGCATGTGCTGTTCGCGCTGCTGCTGGTGTTCGGCGTGTCGTGGCAGACCCAGCAGCCTGCACCGGTGATGGTCGATTTGTGGGAGGCGCTGCCGTCGCCGCCTCCGAGGCCGCGTCCCGTACCGGTGAATGCGCCCGAGCCGGTTAAAGCCGCGCCCGCACCCAAGCCGGTGGTGAGCGAACCGCCGCCGGTCAAAGCGCCCGATATCGCGCTGGAAAAGAAGAAGGCCGAGGCCGAGCGCCTGAACAAGCTGCAAGCCACTCGGCAGGCCGAAGAAAAGGCCCGCGCCGAGGCAGCCAGGGCAGCGCGTGACAAACAGCTGGCCGACCAGAAGAGGCGCGAGCTACTGCTCAAGACGGAAGAAGAGGATCTGATGCGGCGCATGGCGGACGAGGAAGCCGCCAACGCAGCGCGTCAGTCCCAGTTGGCCGAAGCGCGCGCCGCTGCCAGCAAGCGCCAGGCCGCTGTGGCGGGTGTCGTGGGGGAATACCGCGACCTGATCAGCGCCAAGGTGCGCGGCAATACCCGCGTGCCCGACAACCTGAAAGGCAATCCCGAGGTGCGCTGTCTGGTGAAACTCCTGCCCACGGGTGAAGTCAAGAGCGTGCAGGTGACAAAGTCCAGCGGCAACTTCGCCTACGACGAAGCGGTGGTGCGCGCCATCGAAAAATCCTCGCCGCTGCCGCTGCCCGCCGATCGCGATGCGCGCGCCGCCTTCGTGCCGGAACTTTCCTTCGTTCATCGCCCCAAAGAGTGAGTCCGCATGCGCCGGAGCAAGGCGGCGTGCGGCTTGCGACGGCAAGGCCGCCATGACGCCTATGCTAGACTTGATTTTGAATCAAGCCACTTGATCGAGATTCCCGACCCCATGCTGCGTGCTGTCCTGCTGTCCCCCCTGTTCTGCCTGGCTTTGCTGAGTGCGCCGTTTGCCGCGCGCGCCGCGATGGAAATTCAGGTGGTCGGCGGTGCGGCCAGCCAGATCGCGGTGGCCATGGTGCCGTTTCAGTCCGCGCCGGGGCAGCCGGTGCCGGCGCTGACCGAGATCGCAGGGAACGATCTGGAACGCAGCGGCCAGTTCAGGCGGGTGGATGTCAGCGGCGCGCAGCAGCCAGTCGCACCGGCTCAGGTCAACTATGGTGTCTGGCGCAGCAAGGGCGCGGACGCCCTGGTGATCGGCCAGGTGGCCGCGCTGCCCGGCGGCCGCTTCGAAGTCCGCTTCTATCTGCTGGATGTGATCAAGCAGACGCAGCTTGCGGCCCTCAGCTACAACATTTCAGCGGCGCAATGGCGCGCCACGGCCCACCAGATTGCCGACATCATTCACGAAAAACTCACCGGCATTCCGGGCGCATTCAGCAGCCGCATCGCCTATGTGCAGAAGCAGGGCAAACGCTTTGAACTGCGGGTGGCCGATGCCGACGGGCAAAACCCGCGCACCGTAGTGCGATCCGTCGAGCCGGTGATTTCGCCCCGGTTCTCGCCCGACGGCAAGCGTGTGGTGTATGTGTCGTTCGAGGACAAAAAGCCGGTGGTGTACGTGCAGTCGCTGCAGGATGGCGGCCGCCGCAAGGTCGCGGCCTTCAAGGGCTCCAATTCCGCCCCCGCCTGGGCGCCCGACGGCAAGCGCCTGGCGGTGGTGCTGACGCGCGACGAAGCCTCGCAGATTTATCTGATCAATGCCGACGGCAGCGGGCTCACCCGCCTGACCCGCGGCGGCAACCTCGATACCGAACCGGTATTCTCGCCCGACGGCCAGACGCTCTACTTCACGTCCGATCGCGGCGGCAGCGCGCAGATTTATCAGATGCCGGCCGGCGGCGGCGAATCGCGGCGGGTGAGTTTCAGCGGCAGTTACAATGTCTCCCCTGCGGTCAGCCCGGACGGGCGGTATCTGGCCTATATCAGTCGTGATGAAGGCCGTTTCCGTGTGGTGCTGCACGAACTGGCCTCGGGCCAGGTTCGCGTGCTGACCGATACCGCACGCGACGAGTCGCCCAGCTTCGCGCCGAACGGCCAGGCGGTGCTGTATGCCACCGTGCTGGGCGGACGCGGCATACTCGGCACCGTGAGTGTGGATGGAAAAACGCGTGCGCGCCTCTCCGAATCCGGGGTGGACGCGCGCGAACCGGCCTGGGGGCCGTAAGAAGCGAAATGCGCAGCGTGCAGAATTGTGTAAGCTGAGTGTTCGTGCTGGATTGTTATTCATCAAAGAGGAGAGACAAATGAACAAGATTTTGTGGCCCATTCTGCTTGCCCTGACCCTGTCCGCATGCGGCACCACCGGCAGCACCCCCGCGACCGTCGAAGACCGCACCGGCGCCACGACCGCCACCACCGCAGCCAAGCCGGCCGGCGCTGACAGCACAGGCGTGAGCAGCAACGGCGTGGCGGGCAGCGCACTGCCCGGCGAGCCGGGCGATCCGCGCAAGGATCCGGCCAGCCCCTTGTCCAAGCGCAGCATTCACTTCGATTTCGACAGCTTCGTGGTGAAGGACGAATATCGCCCGATGCTCGAAGCGCATGCCGGCTATCTGAATTCGAAACGCGATTCGCGCGTCATCCTGCAGGGCAATGCCGACGACCGTGGCAGCCGCGAATACAACCTGGCGCTGGGGCAGAAGCGTGCCGAGGCGGTGCGCAAGGTGCTGTCCGTACTGGGCGTGAGCGAAGCGCAGATGGAGGCGATCAGCTTCGGCGAGGAAAAGCCGCGCAACCCGGCCAGCACCGAAGAGGCGTATGCCGAGAACCGCCGCACCGATGTGGTCTATGGCGACGAGTAATGGCCTGATCCGGCGCTGCGGACTGGTTCTCGCTGCCGTCTTTTCGTTCGCGCTGGCGCAGCCGGCGTGGGCGCTGTTTGGCGTGGACGAAGTGAGCAACGAGGTGAAGGCGCTGCAGCAGCGGGTGGACGCGATCGATGGTCGGCTCGTCAAGATCGAAGCGGCGCTGCAGGACAACCAGCAGATGCTGAACCTGCTGAAGGAAGTGGAAACGCTGAAGTCCGAGCTCGCCAAATTGCGCGGTCAGGCCGAAGTCCAGGTGCATCAACTGGACACGCTGGGCAAGCGTCAAAACGACCTCTATGCCGATCTCGACCAGCGCGTCGCGGACCTTGCCAAGGCGGCCAGGCCCGCACCGGGGGATGAGGCTCAGCCCGCAGCGTCCGGTACGGCAGTTCCTGCCGTTGCGGCAGGCAACCCGGCGCCGCTCGATCCGCTGGTTGAATCGCGCAGCTACGAAGCGGCGCTTGCCCTGTTTCGCGAAGCCAGGTACCCGGCCGCCATCGCCGGGTTCAACGGCTTCCTCAAGGCCTATCCCGACAGCACGCTGGCCTCCAACGCGCAATACTGGGTCGGCTATTCGTATTACGCGATGAAGGACTACAAAACCGCGCTGGCGCACCAGCAAAAACTGCTGGCGGTCTATCCTGCCAGCAACAAGGTGTCCGACGCCATGCTGAACATCGCCACCAACCAGATCGAGCTTAATGATCTGGCCGGCGCCCGCAAGACGCTCGAAGACCTGGTGGCCAAGCATCCCGGCACCCAGGCCGCCACCCTGGCCGCCCGTCGGCTGTCCACGCTCAAGTAAACAGCATGTCCGTATCACTCACACGCCACCTGCCCGCGGCGGGCGGTGGTTGTAAGCCCACTGAATCGGCAACCACCACGCTCCGTTTGACGGAGGTGTTCCTCTCCCTGCAGGGCGAAACCAGCCGCGCCGGCCTGCCGACCGTTTTCATCCGCCTGGCGGGCTGCCCGTTGCGCTGCCGCTGGTGCGACACGACCTACAGCTTCCAGGGCGGCGAGACCGTCACCCTGGCTGCACTGCTGGCGCGGGTGGCGGACTTTGGCGTGCCGACCGTGTGCGTCACCGGCGGCGAGCCGCTGGCACAGAAGAACTGCCTGCCGCTCTTGACCGCGCTGTGCGATGCCGGCTATTCGGTGTCGCTGGAAACCAGCGGCGCGCTCGACGTGGGTGCGGTCGACCCGAGGGTGTCGCGCATCGTCGACGTCAAGCCGCCGGGCTCCGGCGAGGCGGCTCGCAACCGCTGGGGGAACCTCGCCCATCTCACGCCGCACGACGAGATCAAGTTCGTGCTGGCCGACCGCGCCGACTACGAATGGGCGCGCGACGTGCTGCACGAACAGAAGCTCGCCCAGGTCTGCCCCGTCCTGTTTTCGCCGGTGCAGGGCGAACTGCCGCCGGCGCAACTGGCGGAGTGGATCCTCGCCGACCGGCTGCCGGTGCGGATGCAGGTGCAGCTGCACAAGGTCCTGTGGGGCAACACCCCGGGCACATGAAGCCTGCGGTCATCCTGCTCTCGGGCGGCCTCGATTCCGCCACCGTGCTCGCCATCGCGCGCGAGGCGGGCTATGCATGCCACGCGCTGAGCCTCGATTACGGCCAGCGCCACACCGCCGAGCTGGCCGCCGCCGCGCGCGTGGCGAAAAGCCTGGGTGCCGTCGAGCACCGCGTGATGCGGCTGGGCCTGGGCGACATCGGCGGCTCGGCGCTCACCGACGATGCCATCGCCGTGCCGGAAAGCCCCACAACAGGCATCCCGGTCACCTACGTCCCCGCCCGCAACACCGTGATGCTGTCGCTGGCGCTGGCCTGGGCCGAGGTGCTGGGCTCGCGCGATATCTTCATCGGCGTCAATGCCGTCGACTATTCCGGCTACCCCGACTGCCGTCCCGAGTTCATCGCCGCCTTCGAGCACATGGCCAACCTCGCCACCCGCGCCGGCGTCGAGGGTGCGCAGTTGCGCGTCCATGCGCCGCTGCAGCATCTGTCGAAGGCCGAGATCATCCGGCGCGGCATCGCGCTCGGCATCGACTACGCGCAAACCGTCAGCTGCTACCAGGCCGATGCCGACGGGCGTGCCTGCGGCGTGTGCGATGCCTGCCGCCTGCGCCGCCAAGGCTTCGAGCAGGCCGGGGTGGCCGATCCCACGCGATACAAGTGAGTTCGGACGGGGTTTCGGCCTGATTCGTAAGGCGACCGCCTTGCATACCCAACCGGTCGGCTGGACAACACAGGGGCGTCGCCGCACAAAAACCGCCACGGCACTTTACCCGGCCATGCCGCTTCGGCTATAATTTCGCGCTTTCGTGGGTAGGGTTTCTACTCCATCCACGGGTCGGTAGCTCAGCTGGTAGAGCAGCGGACTTTTAATCCGTTGGTCGCGAGTTCGAATCTCGCCCGACCCACCAGATTCAAACAAAAGCCACGGGAAACCGTGGCTTTTGTCTTTTCGGGTCGGGAGGGTGACGCAAATTGTCACCCCGTGCCGTATAGGGGCAGAGTCGGTCGGGCGGAATACGGCGGTCACGATTTCCGGTGTTCGGAAAGAACATCCAGAGAATCAAGGCGCTCAGGCCGGCCTGAGCGATTTTTTGAGACGAAATCTAAAGTTGGCACAGCCCCTGCACGTTAATGAGCCAGACACGGTCGGCTCGTGTTCAACATGCCCAAACTTAAGGAGATTTGAAATGCGTAAAGGTCAACAAGGTTTTACTTTGATCGAACTGATGATCGTCGTGGCGATTATTGGTATTTTGGCTGCGGTGGCGATTCCTGCTTACAAGGATTACACCCTCAAGGCAAAAGCCTCAACCGCCGTTGCTAGCCTGGATGGCCAAAAAGTAAAAGTCGGTTTGTCTTATAATTCTGCCGGCGCTACGAAGCTATGTAATGAAGATGGTGAGGCCGCCGGTTCAGCTATTCCTAACTGTGCTGGTGACACGACCGGCGTACTTACATACACATATGATGGCATAACCGCGACCTTAACACCGGACTTCACCACGACCGCGGGCCGAATTGATTGGGACTGTGAACTGTCTGGCACTGACGCAGTTGCCATTAAGGGTTGCACGGTAGCAGCTCCGTAATCACTCGGCCGGTCTACGAGGCGTGTGTGATCCCTGTTCAATCGGAATGGAAAAGCCCCTCATTGTGAGGGGCTTTTTTGGTTATCAAACTAACAAACAGACGAGACAAATGGGGTCAGACACGATATTTATCCTATGATGAAATCATCCCATTTCCAGTGAGCATCCCATGGCGCGCCTTCCCCGTTACGTGATTCCCGGCCAGCCGCAGCACATCATCCAGGAATCAAAGGGGTCAGACACCATTATTTGCCCCTTGGTTAAGTTAGCTACTAAAGAGACCGCTTCGGCGGTCTCTTTTTTTTGGCGACGTAAATTGGGTCGACGAATTCCACGGTACGCGGGGGGGCGGCCTTGCGCCGCCCCGGCTACGCTTGCTGATCCATGCTGCCCTTGATGACGCGCCCGATCGTCTCCGCGTTAAATCCCCGGCTATACAGGAAGCGCATCTGCCGGGCCTTTTCCGCGGCATCGACTGGCGGGGCGCCGAATTTCTTCTGCCACACTTCATGCGCCCGTTCGAGTTCGCTGTCGCGGTTGTCGCCCAATACCGCTTCGATGACATCATCCCTCACGCCGCGCTGGCGCAGGTCGTAGGCGAGCTTGACGCTGCCGGCGCGGGCGCGGTGGTCGGAGACATAGCTTTCGGCGAAGCGGCGGTCGGACAGCCAGTTTTTGGCTTCGAATTCATCCAGCAGTGGGGCGATGTCCTCAGCCGCAAACCCGGTTTGCCCGAGTTTGCGGGCGAGTTCGGCGCGGCTGTGCTCGCGCCGCGCCAGCAGGCCTAGCGCGCGTTCACGCAGCTTGGGCTCAGGCTTCGACTTCATCCTCGACCGTCGCGGTGGGGTTGTTGACGCCGACGGCGGCGCGGATCTTGGCTTCGATTTCCTGCGCGATTGCCGGGTGCTCCTTCAGGTATTCGCGCGCGTTGTCCTTGCCCTGACCGATTTTTTCGCCGTTGTAGGCGTACCAGGCGCCGGATTTGTCGATGAACTTGTGGAGGACGCCGAGTTCGATGATTTCGCCTTCGTGCGAGATGCCCTGGCCGTACAGGATGTCGAAGAAGGCTTCCTTGAACGGGGGGGCGACCTTGTTCTTGACGACCTTGACCTTGGTTTCGTTGCCGATGATTTCGTCGCCCTTCTTGATGGCGCCGATGCGGCGGATGTCGAGTCGGACCGAGGCGTAGAACTTGAGCGCGTTGCCGCCGGTGGTGGTTTCCTGGTTGCCGAACATGACGCCGATCTTCATGCGGATCTGGTTGATGAAGATGACGAGGGTGTTGGTGCGCTTGATGTTGGCGGTGAGCTTGCGCAGGGCCTGACTCATCAGGCGGGCCTGCAGACCCATGTGCGAATCGCCCATTTCGCCCTCGATTTCGGCCTTGGGGGTGAGCGCGGCAACCGAGTCGATCACCACCACGTCGACCGAGCCGGAACGCACCAGCATGTCGGCGATTTCCAGCGCCTGCTCGCCGGTGTCGGGCTGCGAGACCAGCAGGTTGTCGACGTCGACGCCGAGTTTGCCGGCGTAGTTGGGGTCGAGCGCGTGCTCGGCGTCGATGAAGGC
>JBAVWB010000233.1:0-1618 GCA_049697615.1 Thiobacillus sp.
CGCGGTTTTTTTATGTCGTACTTTCGAGAAACGACTGCCACCAGCGTTTTCTCTGGCCCGTCACCACGCCCCGGATTTCCAGCTCACGAGGGGGCATGCGGCTCATCAGCCAACCCGGCAGCACCGACGACTTCGTCGCGCTGGAACCACACGAACTGCCAAGGTGATTGGGATCGTATATCTTGATGAAATTCGGCGCTTCGAGGTCGTCTGCGTACACGATCGCGCAGTAATCCTCGTGATGCTCGCGCCGCAGCAATTCATCCAGTTCGTGCATGAACTGCTGCACCTTGTCGGCAACCGAGGGATCTTGCGGCACCTGCTGGCCGACCGCATACAGATACCAGCCCGCCCCGGCGTCGACCTTTTGCCAAAATGCGGTCAGCTGGTCCCAGCGCATCACGCTGTAAAGGAGGCCGTTGTAGTAACGGTCGAATTCTTCGGTCTGGCTTGAGCGAGTCTGGGTCATCACGTTCTGCGAACAATCCTATTGATCAAGCTGAGGCGCCAAATCTCAAATCTTGTTTGGCGACCTGACGTGCCAACTACTATTTGGCGACCTGACGTGCCAACTATTACTTGGCGACCTGACGTTCGCGGATTTCCTCGAGCGTCTTGCAGTCGATGCACAGCGTTGCGGTTGGGCGCGCCTGCAGGCGGTCCAGCCCGATCTCGACGCCGCAGGATTCGCAGTAGCCGTAGTCGCCGCTGTCGATCTTGGCGATGGTTTCGTTGATCTTCTTGATCAGCTTGCGCTCGCGGTCGCGGTTGCGCAGCTCCAGCGCCATGTCGGATTCCTGGGTGGCGCGGTCGTTGGGATCGGCGAACACGGTCTGCTCGTCCTGCATGGAATGGAGCGTGGTATCGATATCCTGCGACAGTTCGGCTTTCCAGTCATCGAGCATTTTGCGAAAATGCGCGAGCTGTTTTGCGTTCATGTATTCTTCGCCTTTTTTGGCCTTGTACGGCTCAAAGCGCATCAAAGTTTCAGCCATCTCGTTCTCTTTGAAAATATTGATTTATTCCGGGCAAAGCCCGACCTGACTTAATATCAGAATCGCCTGAAAGCCGCAACCCATATGACATTACACGCCCTGCTCTTCGACGTGGACGGCACCCTGGCCGACACCGAGCGTGACGGCCACCGTCCCGCCTTCAACCAAGCTTTTGCCGATGCCGGCCTCGATTGGCACTGGGATGTCGCCCTCTACGGCAAGCTGCTCGCCGTCACCGGCGGCAAGGAGCGGATGAAGCACTATATCGACCATTTTCGGCCGGACTACAGCAAGCCGGACAACTTCGACGAACTGGTGGCCGAGCTGCACCAGGCCAAGACCCGCCATTACAGCGCGCTCGCCGCACAGGGCGGCATCCCCATGCGCCCCGGCGTCAGGCGCCTGCTGAATGAGGCGCGCGCCGCCGGACTGCGGCTGGCGATTGCCACCACCACCACCCCGGAAAACGTCACCGTGCTGCTGGAACACAGCCTGGGGCCCGGCACGCAGGACTGGTTCGAGGTCATTGCGGCAGGCGACATCGTGCCTGCCAAGAAACCCGCAGCCGACATCTATCACTACGCGCTGGAAAAAATGGGGCTCGACGCTGCCGACTGCCTGGC